>JALTGJ010000258.1:3030-3325 GCA_027077185.1 Spirochaetales bacterium
TACCACCTTGTTAATCTGCTCAATCATATGAACCGGTACCCTGATTGTTCTGGCCTGATCAGATATAGAACGTGTAATAGCCTGCCTTATCCACCATGTAGCATATGTGGAAAACTTATATCCTTTTCGATATTCAAATTTTTCCACAGCCTTTATAAGACCTATATTTCCTTCCTGAACAAGATCAAAGAAATGCAGTCCTCTGTTTGTATATTTTTTTGCAATACTTACTACAAGACGAAGATTGGCCTGTATCAACCTGTCTTTTGCATTTTTCATCATTATTTTACCGGCA
>JALTGJ010000259.1 GCA_027077185.1 Spirochaetales bacterium
CAAATATACTGGCAACCGGATTCAACTGAGCCATCCAGGCCACAATTATTGCCGTATACCCATATCCCATTGCAAGTCCCTGCTGAAGACGGTGTGAAATTGCAGTAACCTCAAAAGCTCCAGCCAAACCGGCAAAAGCACCGGAAATGAGAATAGCAGTTAGAACAGTCGTTCCAATTTTTACCCCCATAACCTTAGCCGCCCGTGGATTCTGACCAACCATCTTTACTTCAAAACCCCATTTTGTTCTGTTAAGGACAACCCACATAACAAGACCCAGAATAAGTGCAATAAACAAGCCAACATGAGCCCTCCCCGAAAATCTGGGAAGCCATGCAGATTTTGGAAACATTTTTGTACCAGGGAATCCCATTCCGTCAGGATCAATCCAGGCTCCATAGTACAGCCCTTGAGCTAATAAAATTGCAACATAATTAAGCATTAAACTAACCAAAGTTTCATCAACATTCAGGCCGACCTTAAGAACTGCAGGTATGCCTGCCCATAAAGCTCCGGCAAGCACTCCAAAGATAAGAGCTGCAGGCAGAACCATCCAGGCAGGTAAAAACGGAGCCCAGAAAAGAGCAACCCATGTTGCCGCAACTCCACCAAAAACAAGCTGCCCTTCAGCACCTATGTTCCAGAACTTTAGTCTGAAAGCAAGTCCGACTCCAATACCTGTGAGCATAAGAGGAATTGCCTTTACAAGTGTTTCTGTAAAATTAATCCAGGAGCCAAAAGCTCCTACAAACATACTTGCATAAGTTACAAATGGATTTGCTTTAAATATAACCAGCAGAATACCGGTTAAAAACAGAGAAACAAGAAAAGAGACCAACGGAACCAGAATAATGGCCTTTCTTGAAACAGAATTTCTTTTTTCAAAAACTAAACGCATAATATCTCCTGGTTTTATTTAAGTTCTTCAAGGGGAACACCAGCCATCATCATTCCCAGTCCCGATATATCTGATTCGGCTGCATTGACAATACCCATAATCCGCCCTTCATTCATAACAGCAATTCTATCTGAAACAGACATAAGTTCATCCAGATCTTCAGAAACAAGAAGAACTCCCTTTCCATTGTCTCTTTCTGCTATCATTTCTTTTCTAACAGATTCAGTTGCACCAACATCCAGACCACGTGCCGGATATGCTGCAACAAGAAGACTCTTACAGGCTCCAATTTCTCTTGCAAGAATAGTTTTCTGTATATTCCCACCGGATAAAAATTTTACATTTGTCAGTGGTGATGGAGTTGCAATCATGAACATTGTAATCATTTTTTTTGCCATATCAAAAATCCGTTTGGGATGTAGAATACCATATTCAGACAGAGGAGCTTTACGATAGCCCTTCATAGCAAGATTATTTGCAACACTCATATCCCCTACTATACCCATGGCAACACGGTCAGAGGGAATATGGCTTACTCCGGATTTAATAATATCCAAAGGAGATTTATTGGTCATATCTGTTTTTTCTATTATAACCTTTCCGGAAGTAACTTTGTGAAGACCTGTAATTACCTCTGTTAACTCCCTCTGCCCGTTTCCTGCAACACCTGCAATACCAAGAATTTCTCCCTGCCGAAGAGAAAAAGATACGCCCTGCAAAGCTTTTAGGCCTTTATCATTTAAGGCAACAACATTTTCAAGTCTCAAAACCTCATCTCCCGTTTCTGCTGGCTTTTTTTCTATTCTAAAAAGAACTTCTCTGCCAACCATCATTTTTGATAATTCTTTTGGACTGGTATCTTTTGTTTTTACCACACTTACCAGTTTTCCTTTCTGAAGAACCCGTACCCAGTCGGAAAAAGCCATTACTTCATCCATTTTGTGGGTAATAAAAATTGCGGATTTCCCTTCACTTGTCATTTGTTTTACAATACGATTTAATTCTTCAGACTCCTGAGGAGTAAGAACAGCTGTAGGTTCATCCAGAATAAGAACTTCAGCACCTCTGTATATAAGTTTTAGAATTTCTACCCTCTGCTGCTCTCCAACACTCATCTGCCATATAATGGCATTAGGATCAACATTCAGGTTATAGTGATCTGAAATTTTCTTTATTTTATCTCCAACTTTTTTTAGGTCAAGTACAAAGTCCTCACTATCCAATCCTAAAATAACATTTTCCGCTACTGTCATGGTCTGGACAAGTTTAAAATTCTGATGAACCATTCCTATTCCGTATGCCATTGCATCCTTGGGAGAATTAATATCAGCTTCCTTGCCTTTTATAAAAATTCTCCCCTTATCTGCCCTGTACAACCCTGCCAAAACATTCATCAGGGTACTTTTACCGGCTCCATTCTCCCCAAGCAGGGCCAAAACTTCACCAGGGAAAAGATCCAGATCAACATTATCATTTGCCAGAACTCCAGGAAAACGTATGGTAATTCCTGTCATTTCCAGTATGGGTGTTTTCTCTTTCTTATCAGTTTTCATGATTTTCAACCTTTTTTAAAAGCTGTATACAATAATAAGCCCGGCTTAAAGCCGGGCTAAAGTTTGAAAAAATATACTTTACTGTCCTAAATTACCAACAACACCTTCAACCAGAAAGTTCATGCCAAGCATATCGCCGTCAGCCATTTTTGCACCGTCTGCAACAATAACAGATCCGTCCTGACCTTTGAGAGGACCCCAGAAAACATCCCAGGAACCATCTTCAATCTTTGATTTTTCTACACCAACCATATCCTGAACATCCTGTGGGACCTTATCACTGAATGACGAAAGTGTAACAACACCCTCTTTTAAACCACCCCAGTATGAATGAGTTTTCCATGTACCGGCCATTGCATCTCCAACGGTCTGAACAAAATAGGAACCCCAATGCCATTTTGGACTTACAAGAACTGAATCACCAACAAATTTACCCATATCAGAGTCATAACCTATACTTACAAGACCTCTTTCTTTTGCAGCCTTCTGTGGTTCTGTTGTATCCTGATGCTGAGCAATTAGTTTTACACCGGAATCAAGAAGTGCAACAGCAGCTTCTCTTTCTTTAACAGGATCATACCATGTATTTGTCCAGACAACTTTTACTGTTGCTGTAGGATTAACTTTTCTTACTCCAATTGTAAAAGCATTTATACCTCTTACAACCTCAGGAATTGGGAATGCAGCAACATAACCAATACTGTCACCCTGGCCTATAGCCTTACCTGCAACAAGACCTGATAAATATCTTGCCTGATACATCCGGCCAAAATATGTTGCCATATTATCACTGGATTTATAACCTGAGCAATGTTCAAAATAAACATCAGGGAATTCTGCTGCAACTTCAACCATTGGATCCATATATCCAAAAGAAGTAGCAAAAATCATATTGTATCCCTTCTGGGCATACTGTCGGATAATTCTTGAAGCATCAGGTCCTTCCGGAACGTTTTCTACAAAAGTTGTTTCGACTTTATCTCCAAATTTTTCTTCAATCATCTTACGACCCTGTTCCTGTTCGTAAGTCCATCCAAGATCGCCTGGAAGGCCGATATAAATAAATGCAACTTTAAATTTTGCATCACCCGCAGGAGCGGCTGATTCCTTACCTCCACCGGCAAACATCATTGCAGGAAGAAGAATGAGCATTGCTAATAGTACCAGTAATCCTTTTTTCATAAAAAACTCCTTATTATTATTTAATACAAGACCAGTGTACTACATATCTCTAATTTGTCAAATGATTTTTACATCATTTTTTACATTAATATTATATTTATATCACAATTTATGACTTATTTTATGAGGAATTACTAAATAATTTTGAAAGATACAGAATATTTAGAGAGGAAATTGCCAAACTCGAAGAGTTTTACAATTTTCTGCATTTTAAGCCGCTTATAATACCTTTTCAGGGTATTTAGTTATAATTTTGAAAGCGGCTTTAGAAAAGATTTAAATAATCAGGACTGATCACAGTAAACTTACTGTCTTTCCGCATCATTTCCGCAAGACTATCAGGAATATCTACAGTTCTGCCTATTTCCGGTTCAACAACTGTCTCAAATTTGGCAGGATGGGCCGTAGAAACAACAATAGAATTCTCCATACTGTAGTCTCTTTGTCTCAACCATTCTCCGGCAGCAGTATGAGGACACATAATATAGTTAAAATTCCTGTAAGTATTCCTTATACTTTTACGTATAAGATCATCAGAAACACTTACAGCCGATAAATTATCAGACATCTGTTCAAAACCGGGAAAAAGATTCCTTAGACGCTCCATATTACTTGGATTCCCAACATCCATAGCATTGGCAATAGTTGCAATACCCGGACGGGATTCATACACACCAGTTTCAAGGAAATCAGGAATAGTTGTATTTGCATTAACAGCCAGTACTATTTTTTCAACAGGTGCTCCAAGTTCCTTAGCCCAGTAGGCTCCCACAGCATTACCAACGTTACCGCTTGGAACAATAATTACAGGCATTTTACCTGTTTGATCCTTATAAATAAGACTTGAATAATAGAAATATACTATCTGCGGTAATAGCCTTCCTAAATTTATACTATTTGCAGAAGAAAGATCCCAGTTATTTGCAAGTTCTTCTGACTGAAAAGCTGTTTTTACCATTTTTTGGCAATCATCAAAATTGCCTTTAACACAATAGGATGATATATTATTATCCCAGCAGGTAAGCTGCTTCTCCTGACGTTTTGAAACCCGGCCTTCAGGATAGAGCACTTTAACCTGAATTCCTTTTTTATTATGAAAAGCAGAAGCTACAGCACTTCCTGTGTCCCCTGAAGTAGCCACAAGTATGGTTAGTTCCCTGGTTTTACCTTTTTGAAGTTTCTCCATTACATTTGCTAAAAACCTTGCACCAAAATCTTTAAATGCAGCAGTAGGACCATGGAACAACTCCAATACTGCCTGTTTATCGTTCAGCCAGTGCAGAGGAACACCAAAGGTAAAAGACTTTTTGCATATTTCAGGGATTTCATCATAAAGAGGATCATTCTTAAAAAAAGGTTTTATAATTTCTGAAGCAAATTTAGAATAATTATCCTTGTAAGACTCAGAAATTTTTACCTCAGGGAATTTTTCGGGTACATATAAGCCTCCATCCGGGGCAAGTCCTGTTCTGATTGCTTCCGATGCACTTAGCAAAGGGCTTTTTCTCCTGGTACTTATAAATTTCATACAAAATTTCTCCTTACAATTAGATTGCTTTGACTAAGGAATGAATGGAGGATGGAAACCCTAAAACTAACTTTTTTCTTTCCTCCGTACTCCCTTCTCCGTTTTTCCTGTCTCCTTCCCTATAATTTTGCTCCCAGGTAGGAAGCAAGCCTTAATAAATCTGCAAAAACTCCTCCTGCAGTAACATGAGGACCGGCTCCCGGTCCCTGAACAACAAGGGGCTGCTCATTATAGCGGTCTGTGGTAAAAGCTACTATATTATCCGTTCCGGATATCCCTGCAAAGGGGTGATTTTTAGGATAACTTTTCAACAGTACTTCACATTTACCGGTAGATTCTATAATACCGGTATATTTTATTACCTCATTTTTTGCGGCAGCATTTTTATAAAGACTATCCAGTTCAGCATCCATTATACTGAGTTTAGACATAAATTCATCTATGCTTACATTCACCAGTTCTTCCGGAACAAGACTTTTAACAGGAATATCCTCAATTTCTATACTCTGACCTGCTTCCCTTGCAAGAATAACTGTTTTCCTTACAATATCCATTCCTGAAAGATCATCTCTGGGATCAGGTTCTGTAAACCCTAGCTCTCTTGCTTCTTTAACCAGGGTACTAAATGGTTTAGTTCCATCAAAACGCCAGAAAAGATATGCCAGTGTTCCTGAAAAAACTCCCTCAATTTTTTTTATCTTGTCACCGGTTAATATTAAATCCCTTAATGTTCCAATTATAGGAAGTCCTGCTCCAACTGTTGTTTCATATAAAAAATGTACAGATCTGTCTCGGGCTTCTTTCTTTAATTGAAGGTAATTCGGCATAGCCTGGGTTCCGGCCTTTTTATTTGGTGTAATAATATGTATCCCTTTACGGACCCAGTTCAGATAGTTCGAAGGAATAAGCTCAGATGAAGTGCAGTCAATTATAACCCTGTGGGGAATATATTCCGAATTGACAAATTTTGTAAATTTCGTAATATCCGCTTTTTTATCTGAGCTTTTAAGTTTCTCCCTCCAATCTGAAGTTACAAGACTCAAATCAGAAGTTACCATTCCGGAAGAACGGGAGATCCCCCTTACTCTCAAATCTATTCCAAAACTATTTTTAAGACGTTCAGATTCACTTGAAAGCTGATCCAGTAATGTACTTCCAATTAATCCGGGACCTATAACACCAATACTCAAAGTAAGATTTGAAAGATAAAAGCCCGAATGAACAGCTCTTAAAGCTCTTGTTGAATCTTCAGATTTAATAACTGCACTTATATTTCTTTCCGATGATCCCTGGGCTATTGCCCTGACATTAACACCTGCCTTTCCCAGGGCACCAAAAAACTTTGCTGATATACCAGGAATGCCTGACATAAGATCACCAACAGCACCTAATATAGCACAATCAGGTTCTGCTTCAATAAAATTAATTTTAAAACTATCAAGCTCCGGTTTAAAAATTTCCATTGCAATTTGCTTTGCCTGATCGGCCTGATCAGAGGCAACCCCACAGCATATAGAGTGTTCACTGGAAGCCTGGCTAATTGTAATTACAGAAATTCCCTTTTTATGCAGTGCCGAGAAAAGCCTGGAGGAAATTCCGGGAACTCCTACCATACCAGATCCCTCTATGTTCAAAAGTGAAATATTATCGACTATTGAAAACCCCTTTATAAGACTATTCCAGCTGTCCCCGGATAAATTGGAAATTGATGTCCCTTTAGATTCTAAATTATCTATACTGCGTATTCTTATAGGTATTTTTTTATGAATGGCATAAGTAAATGCAGCAGGATGAAGTGTTTTTGCTCCAAAATAAGCAAGTTCTGTTGCCTCAGCATAACTAAGTCGGGGAATTGTAACTGCTGCCGGGACTTTATCAGGATCTGCACTTTTAACACCATCAGAATTGGTCCAGAATACAAGTTCTTCAGCTACGAGCAGATTTGCATAAACAGAAGCTGTAACTTCCATTCCATGAAGACCAAGAGAAAGCGACCTCCCATTCCCTGTCATACCCCTGCCACCTGTTGCAACAAAAATATCAATGCTGCTGTTTTTCTCCAAAAAAGCATTTAGTTTAAGAGAAGAAGCTTCCATATGAATAGTTATACCACTGTATTCTCTTTCAACCTCCAATATTTCTTTGGAATTTATCCTTCCAGCAGCCAAGCCTTCGGAGATAAACTGTTCACACAGCATCTGGGTTATCCAAAGATTTCCTAATCCGCTTACATATTCCCTTGTAACATCTGAACATTCACCAACCAGCCACACAGACTTAAGAACCTCTTCAATATTCTGAAAATTCTGTCTTATATCCGCTTCGAGAATATGCCTTTGATCTGAAGAACTAATTTCCCGTACAAGAGCAAGCTGGTCACTCTTCAACTTCTCCATTCCAGACCACAGCAGCTCCTTCCTTGACATAGCAAGTACAATTAATTTTTCCAGATTTTTTTCAAGTTCTCTGTTTTGAGAAGCAACTATTACAAGTTTTTTATTTTTATACCTATGAACAACCTTAAGTATTTTATCCAAACCTTCTTTAGTTGAATATAATTCCCTGTCAAATTTGTATACTAAAAAATTTTTCCCCATATCTGTTCCCTGTTTTCTCACAAAATTTTCGTTTGGGCAATAAAAAACCTGAAATACGCTTTGCATACTTCAGGTCTGAATGGCCAATTATAGTCTGTTAAAAACTACAGTTTAACAACCTTGCCACTCCTCAGGCACCTGGTGCATACCTTAACTGTCTTTGTAGTTCCTTTAATCATTGTTTTTACTTTTACAATATTGGGTTTAAAAACTCTTTTCGACTTAACACCAATATGCTGACCGGCACCACCCTTTTTCTTAGGGAGTCCCTTTCTTGGTACACTGTGACCAGCTACAGTACCTTTTCCACAAATATCACATCTTCGAGCCATATTTTAATCCTCACTTGAGTAGTTATCTACCAGCAGTTTGAGCAAGAACATAGCAAATATACATAAAGATGTAAAGAGGAAAAAGTAATATTTTTAGGCTACTGCCACATTTATTATCAATATAAACAACGAAGTTCCCCGGCACGAATTGAATCCAGCTGAAATACTGCAGCTTCAACCTTCTTTGCACTACCAGTAAAATGATTCGGATACTTTAATAAAAAATTATTCATCTCCTCAGTTTTTCCTGGATATTTAACCAGATATTTAGGAATAATATAGTTCTTATAGTATGAATCAATGTTTTCGATTTTCTGCTGCATCAAATATGCCTGAAACTCATTTACAACAAGATATGGATCTTCTATTTCATAGTGTTTCCAATCCAGAAAATTATACCAAAACTGCTTTTCAGGCTCCTCAAGGCTGTCCCAAACAGCCTTTACTGCCGGTTCGTAACGTTTATCAGAAAAATAAACTCCATGATATCCTTCATGGGTTATAAAAAGATATCTCAAACGGGGTGATGATTCCATTGTAAATGACAATATTCCACCTGATGAAGGTAAATAGCCATTCTCAGATTTATAAATTATTTTATTTGCTAAAAGGATATCTCTTAGTTCATACTCTTCCGGATTAAGAACAAAATTCTTTTTTTCTGTAACAGAAAAAAACTCTGCCAGATCCTGGGCTCTGTAATCATGTGCATTCCAACCGTGCAGACCCGAAAGTTCCCTGTTTTTTAAAAGCTTTCCGGTAAATCCGTCTTTTTCAAGAAAAAAAGTAATTCTTTTGAGAAAAGCTGATTGTAAAGCATAATCCCTAAAATCCAGAATAAGAATATCGGGAAATAAATTCCACGAAAATATTTCCATATCGCTTCTTCTCCAGGAAGTTTCTCTATAATTTAAAATTGTACCAATATCTGCAGGTACAGGATTATAATCAATAGGAACCATAGTAGAAAACGGTGTAATCTCTATTTTCCTGACCTTAAAACCAGAGTCAGTATGTTTTACAGTTAAACCAGTAGGTACAAAATCAAGTGATTCAGAATAAAAATATAGATCTGTCTCTCCTTTTCTGGGAATAAGACCGAAACTTTTCCTGTGATTATCGGAAAAAATTTCAATTTCAGGTTCTGTCTCTCCATCACCTGAATATTCGTAACTTAGTTCTACCCGTACCTGATTAAACCTTTTATTCGAATTCATTGATAAAGGAGCAAATGAATATGTATAGGGGTTTTCTATAGTAAAACCCTTTCGAATAACCGTAATTGTAAAGTTATTTTCCGTCATAAGAGAAAACCCTGAATTTAAGCGCTCAACACCGGCCTTTTGAATATGAAAGCTGCCAATATCCTTTTTTCGGCTGGCTGGCTTAACTTTGAATGAACTTATTGCAGTCCCCTCTAATACAGGTATTTGATATCTCAATACACTTGTGGAAACAGGAAGATTAATCTCTTTGACTGTTCCATCCTTAAAATGTAGATCCAGAACAGTAGCAAAAAGTGATGAATACTGTATATAAAAAGCATCTGCCTGATTTACAATTCTAAAGGGAGTTTTTAAGCTATACAGCGGTGTGGAGTAATTATTATTAAGGAAAATCATATAACCTTCCTGTAAATTTTTTACTCCGGGCTTTTCTATAAGTTTTTTCTCAATTCCATACCCATTAAAGGATAAGGACTCTGTATTACTAAGACAGGAAAAAGAAAGAAAACCTATAAGAA
>JALTGJ010000260.1 GCA_027077185.1 Spirochaetales bacterium
GTATATTCCAATGAAAAAAATGAATATGAAGAACTTGTTTATATGTCATGTACAGAAAAAAATAATTTTTTCCCCGATGTTCCTGATAAAAAGGTAGATCTTATATATTTATGCAGTCCTAATAATCCAACCGGAGCTGTCGCAACACACGAACAATTACAGCTTTTTGTAGATTATGCATTAAAAAATAAATCCGTAATTATATTTGACGCGGCATACTGTGAGTATATATCTGATCCGGATCTTCCAAGATCTATTTTTGAAATTGATGGAGCAAAACAATGCTCAGTGGAAATAAACAGCTTGTCAAAGTTTTCAGGTTTTACAGGTGTACGTCTGGGCTGGACTGTTGTCCCTGAAGAATTGGTTGTTGAAGGTTCAAAACCAGGTGAAGTAAGAAGTCTTTGGAACCGCAGGCAATGTACATTCTTTAACGGTGCGTCAAATATCGTTCAGGAAGGAGCATTAGCTGTATTCTCAAAAGAAGGCTTAAAAGAATCAAAGGAACTTGTTAATTATTATATGAATAATGCACAAATAATAATGGAAGGAATAAAAGCAGTTGGCCTGAAGTTTTATGGTGGGGTAAATTCACCCTACATATGGTTAAAAACTCCTAAGGGAATTTCATCCTGGGATTTTTTTGACAAACTACTTTCTGAAACAGGAGTTATCGGGACACCTGGATCAGGTTTTGGTCCGGGAGGTGAAGGGTTTTTCAGACTCAGTGCCTTTGGACACAGAAAAGATATAGAAGCAGCAATGGAAAGCATAAAGACAAATTTGAATTTATAACAGTAGAGAGGCAAGGCATGCCTTGCCTCCACTATTGTTAATTTTGGAGCAAAAACATGCCTAGAACAATACCATTTACAAAAGAAGAACTCGAAAAAATTGTAGAAGAATACCCTACCCCATTTCATATTTATGACGAGAAGGCTATTAGGGAAAATGCCAGAAAAATGAAGGATGCATTCTCGTGGATGCCGGGGTTCAAGAACTACTATGCAGTTAAAGCATGTCCCAATCCTGCAATACTGAAAATTCTAAAAGAAGAAGGTTTTGGAGCAGACTGCAGTTCATTACCAGAGCTTATTCTTGCAGAAAAAGCAGGTATTACTGGTGAAAATATAATGTTTACTTCAAATGATACACCTGCAGAGGAGTTCAGAGAAGCAAAACGCCTTAATGCGATTATTAACCTGGATGATACTCTACACATAGATACTTTAGAGAAGAGCACAACTCTGCCGGAACTAATCTGCTTTAGATACAATCCTGGATCTGCAAGGGCAGGAAATGTAATTATTGGCCACCCGGAAGAAGCAAAATACGGTCTTACAAAGGAACAGATCCTTAGAGCGTATCCTGCTATGAAAAGAAAAGGAATAAACAGGTTTGGGCTGCATACAATGGTAGCATCCAATGAACTGGATCCGGATTACATTGTAGAAACGGCAAGAATGCTTTTCGAACTGGTTATTGAACTAAAAGATAAAGAAGATATTAGAATAGAATTTATTAATATGGGTGGAGGAATAGGTATCCCCTACAAACCGGGTGAAAAAGAAATGGATTTGTACTATGTATCCGGTAAAATTAAGGAACTGTATGAAAATATGATAGTTTCTGCAGGTCTTGATCCCCTTAATATTGTTTTTGAATGCGGCAGGATGATAACCGGTCCATTTGGATACCTGGTTTCAACAGTCCGTCAGGTTGCAAAGAAGTATAAAACCTACGCAGGGCTGGACTCCTGTATGACAAATTTAATGCGTCCTGCCCTATATGGAGCATATCACCATATTACTGTACCCGGTAAAGAAAGCCTTCCGCTAAACAACACTTATGATGTTGCAGGGAGCTTATGTGAGAACAATGATAAATTCGCTATTGACAGAAAACTGCCTGAGCTGGAATCTGGTGATTTACTTGTAATACATGATACAGGCGCACACGGCCATGCTATGGGCTTTAATTATAATGGTAAATTACGGTCCGCGGAAATACTGTTACAGGAAGATGGCAGCACCAGAATGATCCGCCGGGCAGAGACTATGGATGATTATTTTGCAACTCTAAATTTTGATCAGGCTTATTAGGATTCCGGATTAGAGGATTATTGAGAATAGAGATAAAAAAAGGATTATAAATATGAACGGCAAAAGAAGATCGGATATTAAACCAGGATTAAAAGTTTCAATAGTCTTAAAAAAAGACCAGAGGACAGGAAATCTGACAGAAGGTATTGTACAGGATATTCTTACAAACTCAGCTAATCACCCTCACGGTATTAAAGTAAGACTTGAATCCGGAGATATCGGAAGGGTACAGAAAATACACAATTAAACTTCGATTTTATCTGGTTAATCTTTAGTTTAAGACAAATTTTTACATAGATATTGACCCTTTTACAAATACCTGCCACATTCCCGGTATGTATGTACTTCTGGGATATCTATTTGCACTAATTACAGCTGCCTGCTGGACTCAGAACTCCCTTATTTATACTTTTGTCGGAAATAGAGTCGGTTCGTCAACTGTAACCCATATACGACTCTGGATTGCTTTTCCTGCAGCAGTAATTATTAATTATATCTTTACAGGTACTTTCCTCCCTGTAAATTTTTCTGGTCTGTCCTATCTATTTATCAGCAGTTCCGGAATATTTGGTTTTTTTATTGCTGATCTGTTTATTTTTAAGGCATTTCAGCACATGGGTGCCAGAAAAACAATGATTTTAATGACATTATCCCCTATTTTCAGTGCTGTTATTTCATGGATAATGTTTGCTGAAGTTCTTTCTATTATGCAGATTACCGGAATACTAATTACAATTACAGGTGTAATTTTAGTAATAATGGTGGAAAAAAATAAAACTGACAGCTCCTCACGCCCTGTCTGGATAATTTTTGCTCTGACAGGGGCATTAACCCAGGCAATTGGTATGGTTCTTGCCAAGGCGGGTTTAGTTGAAGGGATCCATCCGGTATCCGCCAATGTAATCAGAATAGGATCGGGTCTTGGAGGTCTTGCAGTTTTCACCTTAATACGTGGTAATTTTCTGTCAGATTTTAAAAAGATGAAAGATAAAAAATCATTTAATCTGCTTATCGCAGCAGCACTTGTGGGGCCTGTTTTTGGAATGCTCCTTGCTCTTTACGCATTCTCATGGGCTCCTGTAGGAATTGTAACAACTCTAATGCAGCTTACTCCGGTAATGCTTCTTCCTATAGACAGATTTTATCTAAAAAAACATGTACCTGGGGGTGCAGTCTGGGGAACTTTTATTGCTGTAGGTGGTGCAGCT
>JALTGJ010000261.1 GCA_027077185.1 Spirochaetales bacterium
TGATAACCATGGCACAGGAGAAAAAAGTGAAAGTTATTTTTGTCCAGCCGGAGTTTTCTCAAAAAAGTGCGAAAATTATTGCAAAGGCAATTGATGGAGTTGTAGTTCAGCTTAATCCGTTAAATCCGGATTATTTAAACAACCTAAAATACATCGCTTCGGAGATAGCAAAGGTTTATTAAAAAACATCAATATAGGAACCCTGTAGCTGCTGTAGGTATTGTAAAAATTACAGGTTTTTATCAATTACACCATCCTGCCTCATATTATCAGGATGGTAAATACCCGCTTCTTCTTTCTGATAGCGAATGCAGCTGTTCCAGTCGCCCTTGCAGTAGGAAGTAATGTACTTTTCCTCCAGCACACCTCTTTCGAAAGCGAACTTCATAGGGCAAACCTGAAACCACTTGCATTCTGTTCTCATTTTCTACCAACTCTGTTTTTTTCTTATATCTTCTGCAGCAAGAACAACTATATTTGCAGCCGGATAAAAAGACTGATGAGGTTGGGAAGCATAACTTAAAGCAGAAAGATCCTCGATTGTGCTTTCTTTTTGTATGGCGAAAGTAAGAAGGTCAATCCTGCCGACAACAGGTTCTTCACTTACAATCTGAGCTCCCAGAATTCTATGGCTAGCCTTGTCTGCTACAAGCTTCATTCTTTTTTTCTTAGCTCCGGGCATAATAGGAAATTTTGTAGTTACCTCACTGTATCCGCAGACAGTATCATATCCCGCAGCCTTTGCAGCTGTTTCAGAAAGACCTGTGCCACCTATAAAATATTTTCCAACCTTTGTTGCTGCTCCATTATAGAAACCAGGATATGTTCTATTTTGACCTTTAAAATTGAATCCCAGAATTTTTGACATAGGAACTGCATTTGTAGCCAATTTACCGGACAAAACCTTCCCTGTAATACCACTGTTAAACTGTACACAATCTCCAACAGCATAAATATCTTTTAAGTTGGTTTCCATTCTGTCATTGACTAAAATACCATCTTTTCCAAGTTCTAAATCAGAATCTTTTACCAGAGATATTTCCGGGCGCATTCCGGCAGCAAAGATAACAATTCCCGTACAGTTTTCACCCCTGGGAGGTTCAAAATCAATCGAACTTCCATTATCAAGTATGACTGACTCTACACGTTCTGTCCCCTTAAGTTCTACAACCCGGGATTTTAAATGAATTTTAATCCATTCACGTTCAAGTTCTGTACTTAAAACACCAGACATATCTGCATCAACAAGATTTGGAAGAACAGATTCACCCATATCAACTAAATCGACAGCAACCTTTCTATAACTAAACGCCTGGGCAAGTTCAATACCTATAGCACCTGCACCTACTACAACAGCCTTTTTTAAACCCTTACCAACAAGCTGCTCAATCCAAACAAGATCATTCTGAGTTTTAAACGCACCAACCCCTTTAAGATTACTCCCAGGTATTGGGGGTATAAAAGGAACAGCACCTGTTGCAATAATTAGTTTATCAAAAGCAACTTTTTCATTATCTTCAAGATTTAAAATTTTATTTTTAAAATCTATCTCTTTAACACTATTTCTAATTAGTTCAGCTCCTGCATCAGTTACAAGACTATCACTCTTAAATGTTTTTGCATTATCCACCAACCCTTCAATAGCGTAAGGCATAGCACAGTAGATCATACTGTATTCTTCCGGTCTTATTATTGCTATTTTAGTTGTATTACCAAGCAGTTTTGCGAGAGTAACCCCAGCAGGACCGCCCCCAATTACCACAATTTCATATTTTTCCATTTGTTTGTAAATCCTCTATAATCTTATAAAATTTCTTTCTTCGCCCTTCACCCATTCTACAACAAGCTCCGGGAATATATGCTGAAGCTTCTTAATACTATCTTTAATAGATCCTTCTTCGGTAATAACACACAAGAATTTCTTTTTAATCCGTTTAAGATTCGGGCCAAATACTCTTGAAACAGACATGGACACACCCTCTTTTTTAAGCATGCCGGTAACACCCTGAGCCTTAATAGGATCTCCATGCCCCTCTTCATCTTCATCATCTTCAGTTGTATTATCTATTCTTTTAAGAAGTTGTACTTTACTTTCTGATATTTCATAAATATCATAGAAATCCGCATCTCCAAAATGTCTGTCAATAAAAGACTCACCATCATCTGTAGCAAAAGCTGTAATAAATTTTTCCATTCTTAATACTTTTCCTATGCCTTTTTAAGAGATCCTGATTTATAAGCTTCGTATGCTTCGTTTACTGACATATCTCCAGCACCAATATATACTTCAGTCCCCATAGTCTTCAAAACCGTAGCAGCATTCCCTCCAGGACCATTTCCTGTAATTAATACTTCAGCACCAAACTCACCTAGTTTTTGAGCTGTTTTAGGGCCGGCTCCATGAGCTTCTCCTTCAATTGCTCTGTTATCATAAGATTCAACATTCTTTGTATCTTCATCATATATAACAAAAAATTCTGTTCTTCCAAATCTTGGATCCATAGCTGCATCCATATCTGCACCTTTTGCTGTAAATACTATTTTCATTTCATTTTCTCCTGTAATTTTTCAATTTCTTTGATTTTTTCCCAACTTTCGCTGATTATATTTCCTAATTTTTTATCATATTCAACAATTGTTTTACCATTTGTCATAGCATCTGTAAATTTAACGTTGTATGGTATTTCTGACAACAAAACAATTTCCTCTTCTTTAAGAAAATGTTTTATATCCTCAGTTATACTCCTGTTAAGATCTGCCTTATTAATAATACATCCGGCTTTTATACCAAACTTTTTTACCAGTTCATAAACACGTTTTAGATCATGAAGTCCTGAAACTGTAGGTTCGGTTACTAACACTGTAAAACTTGCGCCTGAAAGGGAGGAAACAACGGGGCAACCTACTCCCGGAGAACCATCAACCAGAACTGCAATTTTATTTTGTTTTTCAGCAAGATCTTTTGCCTCATTTTTTACTTTAGCTACCAGCTTCCCTGAATTATCAGAGCCAATACTTAAACGGGCATGAACCATGGTAGATCCGGTTCGAATACCAGAGATAAAGCATTTACCAACATTAGGCCGCGAATTTGTAATTGCATTTACCGGACATACCCGGGCACAATACCCACAGCCTTCACACCCAAGAGGATCGACAATATACTTGCTATCAATAACCGGAATAGCATCAAATCTGCAAACGTCCTGACACTTTCCACATTTTATGCAGACATCCTGATCTATAAACCCAAGCTCACCACTATAGAAATCCTCTGCCTGTCCAAAATCGGGA
>JALTGJ010000262.1 GCA_027077185.1 Spirochaetales bacterium
GTCTATTACATAAAGAATAAGGTCTGCATCTTCCAGTGCAGATACAGATACTGTCTTAAGCTGAAGGTTAAGTTTTTTATCTGATAAATGGTAACCCGGGGTATCCAGAAATACAAGCTGTCCTCTGGTTTCTGTGAGTATGCCTCTGACTTTATTTCTTGTTGTCTGGGGCGAAGGTGCTACAATTGATATTTTATGACCGCAAAGTTCGTTCATAAGGGTGCTTTTCCCTGCAGAGGGTCTGCCTATAAGTGTAATAAATGATGATTTCATAGTGGGTATTCTAATCTTTAAAGAGGATATTTCAAGTACTTTACATACTGTTCTTTCCTTTCTTTAAATTAATTTGTATACTTCAGTCTGAATATTTGCAAATCAATAGAAGTATGGAGTATTTAGATATGATGGAAGAAGATGATGATGACAAAAGGGAGAAAAAAGAAGAAGGTGGAGGGCATGATCTTTCTGAAAAAATGATGGAAACCCGGACTATTATTCTTTCAGGGGAAGTCGATAAGGATTTAGCAGAAAAAGTTGTAACCCAATTGCTGCTTCTGGAAGCTGCAGGGGATGATCCTATTAAAGTATTTATAGATTCCCCCGGAGGAGATGTTGATGCCGGGTATGCTATTTTTGATATGATACGGTTTGTAAAACCGGATGTGTATACCATTGGAATGGGGCTTGTTGCAAGCGCAGGGGCACTTATTCTTCTTGCTGCACCTAAAGAACATAGACTTGGATTTCCCAATTCCCACTATCTTATCCATCAACCTCTTAGTGGTATTAGAGGGGTTGCAACAGAGATAGAGATTCATGCAAAAGAACTTGAAAAGCTTAGATTAAAACTAAATCTCTTAATAAGTGAAGAGACTGGTCAGGATATTACCAAGGTAGGAAAAGATACTGACAGAGATTTCTGGATGAATGCAGACGAATCAAAGGAATATGGTTTAATTTCTAAAATTATAACTAAAAGAGAAGAATTAGAAGTATAAGCTGAAGCAGAATTGCCCTTTGACTCATACTATATTGTATGAAACTAAATAAAGTATCAGGTCAGAGGGTAATTTTTTTAATAATGTCCATTCAGCTTCTTATATTTATGTCCTGTACCCGTTGTGTTCTTCCAGGTTCAGATTTCTCTCAGAATGAAATTGTAATAATGTCGTATAATACGCAGAATGTTTTTGATGATGTTACAAATGGATCAGAATATCCTGAATTTAATCCATCAGTAAGTAGCTGGGGAACAGGAGAATACAATACCAGATTATCTAATCTTGCAGAAGTTATTAAACGTTCCTGTGCCCGGGGGCCGGATCTTATTGCTCTTCAGGAAATAGAAAATCAGCATGTGCTTGAAGATCTTGTAGAAAAATACTTAAAGGGAATGGGATATAAATATATTGTTGTAACAGATACACCCGGTTCAGCTATTCAATTGGGAATTATAAGTAGATTTGAACTTGATAAAATTGTAGTTCATGAAATATATATGGATGGAAAAATTATAGGAAGGCCTGTTCTGGAAGCCTCTGTTTTAACAGGAAAAAACAGCTTTTATATTTTAAATAATCATTGGAAATCTAAATTAGGTGGTCCTGAGGAAACAGAACCATACAGAATTGAAGCAGCCAGATTGCTCAGTCGGAGAATACTGGAATTGAAATTGGAAGATAAAAATGTAGAAATTATCGCTCTGGGTGATTTTAATGAAAACTGGGATGAACAACGTAGAATTAATTCAGCATATAATACTGCATTAATCCCTCTTGAAGATTGTTCTTCCGGTAATTCAATTGGAACAATATGTATTGGAGAAGGAAAAAATGATTTTCAGCTGGAAAAGAATCTGGATAACCTAATAGTATTCAGCCCCTGGAGGGGCTATGTTGAAAGAGCAGGATCCTATGAGTACAATAACGTTTGGGATACTATTGATAACGTAATGTTAACCTCATCTTTATTTGATAATATTAACCTTAAATACAAAAGTTTTAATGTTGTGGCAAATGATTTTATGCTTACATCCCAGGGGTATCCAAATAAATGGAAAACAAACACCGGTTATGGATATTCGGATCATCTTCCCATACTGCTTACTTTAGACCTTGTAAATAATTAATTATTCTTAGTTTCGCGTTCTTTTGTAAAGTCTGTGTCCTTTGTTAAAACCTGGTAGAATAAATGTTCGAGTTCCAGTCCTATGTTGACATTCTGGATTACACAGCTATTTTCGCAGTGATATTTCTGACATTTTAATTCAACAGGTGCAAAATTAAGTATGCCTCTGATACCTGTCGACACCATCATATCAAGAACACTTGAAGCTTCGTCCCCTGGTACTGCAATAATTCCAACTTTTATATCATTTTCAGTAACATAGTTTTCCAGCTTATCCATTCCAAAAATAGGGATAGAGTTGCTCGTACTAATATTATCAGGTTCCAGGTCAAATCCTGCCACCAGATGAATATCATCAGATACAAAACCTGGATAATTCATTAAAGCCTGTCCTATCCTCCCACAGCCTACAATTATAACATTCTGAGGTGTGCTTCGTCCAAGAATAATATCAAATTCTTCAACCAGCATATCAATATTATAGCCACCCCGTTTATTACCTGAAAGATGAAGTGTTGAGAAATCCTTACGTACAAGTGCAGGTGTTACTCCGATTGCATCACCCAGATTATTGGAGAAGACTCTTTCGAATCCCAGGGATTTAAGTTTGTGAATTAACCGTTTATACTTTGTAAGTCTTAGAATGAATTCTTTGTTCATAGTTTACTCTCTAAATTAAAATTTGTGTATAAATACTTGATAATAACATTATATTGGGTATTAAACCATATGTAAATACAATTTGTATTAATTGTTCAATTTTGAGCTGATTTTTAATTGTATATTGATATTCTCTGTACAATAAAAAATAATACTCAAAGGATAAGGGTAATAATTGTTGATTATTCAAAGCGAAATATTATATCTTATCAAAATAAATGTCAAATTTTTATAATTAACTTATTTGCTTTTAGATTGATTTTAAGTTAAAGTCATTTAGTATTTGAGTATTACAATGGAGGTTTCATGTCTGTTACTAATGTCGAAGAGATAAAATTTTCCAATGAGCTGATTTCCTTTATTAGCGAATGGAAGAATCAACCTGGGAACTTAATAATGGTTCTGCATAGGGTTCAGGAAGAATTCTCATACATACCCAGAGCAGCAGCAAAAAAAGTATCTGAAATGCTGGGTGTTTCTCTCTCAAAAATATATGGAGTAATTACTTTCTATCATTACTTTAAACTTGAAAAACCCGGTAAACATAACATACAGGTTTGTATGGGCACAGCCTGCTATCTGAAGGGTGGTGAAGATCTTATAGATGAATTGGAAAATGTTCTTGGTATAGGCGTTAATCAGGTAACTGAGGATGGCAAATTTTCTATTGAAGCTGTTCGCTGTGTAGGTTGTTGCGGCCTGGCTCCTGTTGTTGTTATAGGTGGAAAAGTTTTTGGAAAACTTACCAAAAAGAAACTTCCTGAAGTTCTGGCGAATTTCGAGGACTAGAAATGGAGAATGAAAAGATGTCGAAATTGAATCGTGATGAGTTAAAATTATTCAGAGAAGATAAAAAAGATACATTTATTTCCGGATTAAAAAGCGGGAAAACCCAGATTCTTATAGGTGTAGGGACCTGTGGCGTAGCTGCAGGAGCAAGGGAAACAGAGAAGGCCTTTAATGATGAAATACTAAAACAGGATATAGCCGGGACCACAATTGTTTCTGAGACTGGCTGTATGGGGCTCTGCTATTCAGAACCCACTGTAGAAGTAAAAGTTCCCGGTATGCCTTCCGTTATCTATGGAGATGTAGATGAGAAAGCTGCAAGAGAAATAGTAAAAAAGCATATTCAGGAAAAAACTATTGTTGACAGTCATGTTTATGCCAGGCCTGCATCGGATATTATTTATGAAACGGAAGAAGATACCTCATATAAACAGTTTCGAATAGTTTTGAGAAACTGTGGTGTTATTGATCCTGAAAAAATAAATGAATATATAGCAAGAGATGGTTATAAGGCATTGGAAAGGGCCATCTTTGAGATGACTGGCGATGATATTATTAATGAACTTAAGGTTTCCGGGCTTAGGGGGCGGGGTGGAGCCGGTTTCCCTACCTGGATGAAATGGAATTTTACAAAACAGGTTGATAATGATTCAAAATATATTGTTTGTAATGCAGATGAAGGTGATCCTGGTGCTTATATGGACCGAAGTACTCTCGAAGGGGATCCTCATTCAATTTTAGAGGCAATGACGATTGCCGGTTATTGTATTAATGCAAATAAGGGATACATTTACATTCGTGCAGAATATCCTCTTGCAATTGAAAGACTAAAAATTGCTATGAAGCAGTCCAGGGAACTGGGGCTATTAGGGAATAATATTTTAGGCAGTGATTTTAATTTTGACATAGAAATAAGATTGGGAGCCGGTGCTTTTGTCTGTGGTGAAGAAACAGCCCTTTTGGAATCTATCGAAGGTGAAAGGGGTATGCCTAATCCCAGACCTCCATTTCCGGCTGTAAAGGGTGTATGGGGTGATCCTACTATTATTAACAATGTAGAAACCTGGGCTAGTATCCCTGTTATTATAAACAAGGGCGGTGAATGGTTTTCCTCAATTGGAACAGAGGATACCAAAGGTACCAAGGTATTTGCTTTAACAGGAAAAATAAAAAATTCCGGTTTGGTTGAAGTTCCTATGGGTACAACCCTTAGGGAAATTATCTATGATATAGGTGGTGGTATTCCGAATGGAAGAGCATTTAAAGCAGTCCAGACTGGTGGTCCCTCGGGTGGAGTTATTACCAAAGAATATCTGGATACACCAATAGATTATAAGAGTCTTCAGGAACTTGGTTCCATTATGGGTTCCGGTGGAATGATTGTTCTTAGTGAAGATGATTGTGTTGTGGATGTTGCAAAATTTTATCTTGGATTTACTATTGATGAGTCCTGTGGAAAATGTTCTCCCTGCCGTGTTGGAGGAAGAGCACTTTATAATATTCTTGAAAAGATTATCCGAGGGGAAGGGGAGCCTGAGGATCTGGATAGAATGCGTACAATTGGTGCAACAATGCAGAAGGCCTCTCTTTGCGGTCTGGGACAGACATCGCCAAATCCCATCCTTTCCACACTGCGTTATTTTGAAGATGAATATTTAGCACATATTAGTGATAAAAAATGCCCTGCAAAAAAATGTAAGCCATTAATTACATTTGAAGTTAAACCGGATGCATGTACCGGCTGTACTCTGTGTGCAAGGAAGTGCCCTGTTAATACAATTTCCGGTGAACGTAAACAGGTTCATTTTATAAATCAGGATGCATGTATAAAATGCGGTGAATGTTTTAACGTATGTAATTTCGATGCAATTTTAATTAAATAAAACCGTAGGGGTGCACCTATGTGTGCATCCATACTTGTAAAAAGGAGTATCAGTATGGAGAATAATGGATCCATAAAAACATTTGTTATAGACACCAATGTTTTTATTCATAAAGCAGATGCAATCCTTTCTTTTAGAGATAATGAAGTTGTTATACCTCTTGGAGTTCTTGAAGAGCTTGATACCTTAAAAACCTATACAGATGAAAGAGGAAGAAATGCGAGGCATGCAGTCCGCTTTATAGATTCTGTTGCAAAACATGGAGATTTGCAGAAAGGGATCAAAATGGAGAATGGATCTGTTCTGAAAGTTGCTGTTTCTTTTAATAAAAATGATATTGCAAATGACCTTAACAGGAGTAAGGTGGATAACCATATTATTCAGACTGCAGTGGATCTTCAAAAAGAAGGGAAAAAAGTTTTTTTTGTATCCAAGGATATAAATGCCAGGGTTAAAGCCCAGTCCCTGGGTCTGAAAGCTGTGGATTATGAAAAACAGAAAGTAAATATAAATGATCTGTATTCCGGTTTTCGTGAAATTGAAACAAGTAATGAAACAATACGGACCTTGTCTACGGTAGGTACTGTTCCCTGGAATGAAAAAATGATGGCAAATGAATTTCTTATTTTAAAAGATAAGGATAATCATTTAACTGTCTTAGCCAGATATGACATGGAAACAAATCAGATTAATTATATTGATGATATTAAAGAATCTGTAAGTGGTATAAAGCCCCTTAATATGGAACAAAGAATGGCTATGGATCTGCTACTTGATGATTCAGTAGAAATTGTAACACTTGTAGGGAAGGCCGGAACAGGAAAGACTCTTCTGGCCATTGCAGCTGGGTTGCACAGAATTTTTAAGGATAATCAATTTAATAAGGTTCTTATTTCCCGGCCTGTTGTTCCCTTTGGCAAGGATATTGGATATCTCCCCGGCTCCAAGGAAGAGAAGCTGAGTCACTGGATGCAGCCTTTGCATGATAATCTTGAATTTATTATGCGTTCCCATAAATTTACCAGTTTTAAGACTACTGAATCACTTCTACAGAGTAGTAAAATAGAGGTTGAAGCTCTTACCTATATCCGGGGAAGGTCTTTGCCTCACCAGTATATTATAATAGATGAAGCCCAGAATTTATCCCCTCAGGAAATAAAAACTGTTGTCAGCAGAGCCGGTGAAGGTACAAAAGTGGTTTTAACAGGAGATCCCTATCAGATTGACAGTCCATATCTTGATTCCAATTCCAATGGCCTGACATATCTTGTGGAATCATTCAAAGGACAGCAGATATACGGTCATGTTCTTTTGGAAAAATCGGAACGAAGCAGACTTGCAGAACTGGCTGCGGAATTACTATAAAAAATTAATCCAAAGTTTTTGTGAATTTCAGATAGCTTTCTGCCGACAATCAAACGGTATGAAAAGATGGATTTTGCTAATATTTTGTTTAGGTGTGTTTCATCTCTATGGAGATGTTACTTTTGGGGGTCTCCACCTGTCTGATACCGATCATTTGCTATTCTATGCAGATGCTAAGGGTCCTGTATATGGAGACTATAGAACTTTATTCCAGGCGGATATTCCCGGTAATAGAATGAAGGAGCTTACTTTTTTTCCCGAAAGAGTAATTTTGCTCGAAGATGGGGCTAAGCTTCAAATAGAAAATCGCTTTGGAATTTTTCGTACAGATGAAAACTTTCAAAATTTTCAGGCTGTTAAAGAATTTCCATCCTTTGAGACCGGGGCGGAAGTCCAGAATGGGAAAATATCAAATGTTGAAGCTTCTCCTGACGGTCTGTATCTTTTATATTATAGGCCGGTTAGTTATGCATATGCGGATCTGGTACTTTTTAGTGTCAAGGATCAAAAAGAACTTGTTATTTCCAAAAAAAATGAGTTTTCTCTGGATAATACTGTAGCCAGATGGTCACCTGATTCACAGTATTTTATTTATTCAAATAAAGGGAGGCTTTACTATTTTTCTATAGATCAGTTTGAAAACTCACGAATTATTGCAGAAGAGTTTCGTTCTATGGGGGATGGCGGTATTGCCAGTGTTAAATGGTCTGTAAGAAATGACCTCTATTATATAAATCAGTCCAGAGTTTATAAAATTAATTCTGCAGAGTTTTTTACCCAGTCAATCTATAGCGGCTTATTTGGTATTGGGACTATGATTGGGAAGGTCCCTTTTGATTTTGACCGCAACTTTGACAGTTTTGATATTTCTCCCGATGGTCAGAAAATACTTCTGAACAGGGGAGGGCGAAATCTTTTTTTATATTTTCTTAATACAGATGATTACCGTTCCACAGGGGATATTAAGTCTCTACCTTACCTTTACCTTCCACGAAATACAAGTATTAAACGCGTAATTTGGTCTAAGGAAGATATTATTACAATTCTGGCAGGAAGTTTTCTAAATGGGAATTTTGAGTCTTCTCTTTTTAGAATTAATCTTGCTGCAGACGTTAAGTCTTTAACTTTTACCCAGCTGAATGACACCGGTATTGAGGATGTTGTTCTTTCAAATGATGAAAAAGATATTGCACTTATGAAAAAAGATGGTGTTGAATTAAAAGATTACACTAAATGGACTCATGTTCTCAGTATTGAACATCCCCGGCCATATCATATTCTTTGGAAGGATAATACTGATTTGCTTATTTCCGGTGCATTTTACACAGAACTGGCAAGTATTAACAGTAATAAGACAAAAATTGTTACTTTATCCCAGTCAGGTTCCTATGGGTATGGTAAAGACGGGTATATTTACACAAATACTCAGAATAAAAATTTCAGACTGGATGAAAATGAAAATTGGGTTGCTGTTGAAGATAGTATAGACCTTATGGAAGCTTCTGTGGCTTCCGGGAATAAGAGGGTTTATCTTGAAAAAAATTCAACGGGAAGTTATACAAATGCCATTATGGTGCGGGATATTAAGGGATATGGTACAAAAAATCTCTTTTTACCTCCAAAAAAGCAGTATGATCCCTTTCCTCTCAATGAGGACTCCTGGGATCTAAGTAATTTTACTCATGGCTCCAGAATAAGAAGAAGAGAAGTTTCTCTTGTCTTTAATGCAGTTGGTTCTGTGGAAGGTTTAACTGAGATCCTTAATATTCTTGGAGAGTACAATATTAAAAGTACATTTTTTATTAATGGTGAGTTTATGCGCAGAAATCCCGAGGCAGTTAAGGAACTTAGTCTGTCAGGGCATGAAATTGGGTCAATGTTTTATATCTATTTTAACATGACCGATGCTAAGTTCAAAATAGATGAAGATTTTATAAAAAAAGGTCTTGCAAAGAACGAAGATGATTATTTTCTATTGACAGGAAGGGAGTTATCCTTATTATGGCATTCACCTTATTATTTTGTAAACAGTAATATTATTAAGGCTTCAGAATCTATGGATTACGCCTATATTGGTCGTGATGTTGATCCTTTGGACTGGGTTCCTATATCTGACTGTCCAGGGGATACTTTGTATAAGTCTACTGTTGATATTGTAGAGAATATTATGGCAGAGAAAAAGCAGGGATCTATTATTCCTATAAGAATTGGTAAAACAGACAGGGGGCGTGATGACTACCTGTTTCAGAATTTAGATTTATTAATAAATGGGCTATTGTCCCAGGGATATTCAATTGTTCCTGTTTCAACATTAAGGGATCATGTACAGTAGTGGAGGGAATAGCGTGAGTACATTCAACCGATTGGATGCATATAAGGAAACACATATTAAAACGGCCAGTGGAGGGAAGTTGATTCTGATGATATACAGTGAGGCTATTCGTCAGCTTGATATTGCACTGGAAGCCCTTGGATCCGGTAGTAGTAAGCTTGATGATGTAAGCAACTCTATAATAAAAACACAGGACTTAATAACAGAATTAATTGTTGCTTTGGATTTTGAGCAGGGTGGAGATATAGCAAGTTCTCTTTTTAGTTTATATATGTATTTTAATCAGCAGCTCATGGATGCAAATTTAAACAAGGATGCTGATATACTAAATAAAATAAAGGTCTACCTTGTCGATCTGATGGGAGCCTGGACTCAGGTTGTAGCGAAGGCCGGTAGTGAGGGACATCGTGAAGGAAGATCCGGCGGTATTAATATTGCAGGGTAAATATCCGGAAATTCGGGGCTTCATAATAATAAAACTGTTGAAACTCTATAAAAAGCATGAAATTCTCTCAGTAAAAATTATTGGCTTACTTAATTTAATTTCCAATTCCATTGAGTCAGGGGATGGAGAAAAAATAGAAATATATACTGAAATTGAGAGGGAATATAT
>JALTGJ010000263.1 GCA_027077185.1 Spirochaetales bacterium
TCCTTTTACTGTATACGGTGGTACAGATATAATAAATTTTGCACTTGGAAAAATGTATTATAGTAATGCGGCAATTTTGTTGAGATATAATAAAACTTTAGATGATTCAAAAAGAATTGTAATTAGTTCCCGGTATAAAATGGATGCGGCAATTCTTATGGACGATATTGAAGCAGCAAAGGATATTATTTCCAGAGACGCAATGTGGGAATCAAATTTATGGGAGCTTGCAGTTTATGGTGACAGCAGGAAAATTTTGGAGTTACTGTCTGTTTTATATGACTCTCCGGATATAAAAGATGAAACTTTAAAGGTACTAAGCAGTAAGCCTGAATTATTAAAATATATGCTGTCGTTGGATATTCCCCTTTTTAACAATGCATCTTCTTCTGAAATTGAGGATATGTGGAGCAAATGTTTAGAATATAATGATGATGAACTGATATTGTCTCTTTTAAGAGTTAATCCTTATGTTCCTGTAAATATTATTGACTGGGCAGTTACAAATAATACTTCTTTATTTATTAAGCTTGCAGATAACGGTTTGCTTGTGGAAAATACAGAAGACCTATGGTATTCGGCTTTAAAAAATGAGACTGTAATTGTATTTCCTGCTTTGCTTAAACTAGGAGAAGTCCCTGATAATTTAATTAAAAAATCTCTGGATCATGGAGATAGTCTTTTTTTAAGTTTACTTTCAAGTGGGATAAATATTAGCAGCGGGGATATTCCCTGGAGCAGTCTTGTAGAAGGGGGCTTTGAGCAGAGCGTTAGCTATTTAAATAAGTCCGGATTTTCAATCCCTCAGAATCTAGTTTTAGTTTCCCTGGCTTATAATGAAAAAATATTTCTTTCTACACTTAATAAAAATAGTGAAATAACACGTAAGAGCCTTGGAACAGAAGTTGTTGTTTTAAAACGTGGAGATAACCCAAGGCTTATTGTAGATGTTGCCATAGAAAAAGGCTTTCTTAATGCAATCAAAAAAATTGATGAATATTTTAGTATATTTGATTTAAAATCTTCTTATAAAAATCCGGAAAAATATAGTGGAAGCAGGGGGAGAAAACTTCTGGCTTATTATGATGTAAGAAGGAAGGGTGCCAAGCGTGGATATGGTATGGACGGGTACAATGACTTCCTTACAAATAATTTTAATGTTCTTATGTTTCTTATAGCTGTCAAAAATAATCAGGTAGAAATTGCTTCGTATATTTTAGGCAGAGACGGAACAATTCCCAATGAGTCTGTATTTTCAAGTAAGGAGTCAATTGGAGAGTTTCAGTATAAATATACTGTAAAAGAGTTTGTAGAAAAATTCTATCCCAGGTCTGCCTGTATAGGACTTTTGAAGTAATATTATTTGGGAATGGTAGGTGGGTGGAGTAAAATATTTACTGGCCTAACTACCATCCTTTTATCGATTGCCATCATCCTACAGACATCACCCTACAGTATTTTATTGCTTGACAGTTTTCTTTGTCGTTATATAATATGGTTAAAAAAAGGTGAATAAATGGAAAAAGAAATGAAAAAAGTGCTGTTCCCATTATATAAAACACTTATGAATGATGTTTCTGATATTAAAGATAAGCTTTGCCCTTTCGCAGTTCAATGGGGGGAGAAATTTGATACTACTGGGAAAGGCATTCTTTTTGTTGGTAAAGCCTCAAATGGCTGGGTTACAACAGATCGTAGTCCGGTAGATTTATTTGATGAAAAAAATGAAGATCGTATTTTTAACAGGGACGATCAGATTACGACCGATCTGTTATTTGTTCAGGCTCTTGGAGGATTTTATAATTTGAAACTGATGACCTGTTAAAAGGGATTACGACCCAGTAAGTCAGGCTTTATACCCATCTGTACTGATGCAGATGAGGTTATTTGTAATCTTGATTTTAATATTGGTATTATTGCCCAGAGTGCTCTTTTTAAGAATATGTCTCAGGTTTATCAGCAACTGCTTTCCTATTCCAATGAAACAAATGAAATATATTTTATTCCTCCCGGAAAATACCCCGCGGAGTTTATTGGAAAAGATTTTCCCACTTTAACAATAATGATTAATGAAAAAAGAGTTAATTCCGGTGAAAACCCTCTTATTCTCCTGGGCATCAAGCGTGGAGAGAAAATTTTATTAAATCCGGTAAAAGCGAACTTTAAAGATCTCCATTCGGATGATTCTCTAATTGTAATGGCATTTCAGTACATATCGGAAATTAGGGTTTAATAATGACTATTCCATATTGACCGTATTAAACCCTTTACAGTTTCCCAATTTCACCTTCTGTTAACCCTGTAGCTTCAATTATTACACCAGTGGATACACCCAGTTTTTTTAATTTAACTGCAGATTCAATCTTTCCCTCTCTCTTTCCCTCTATTTTCCCTTCTTCTTTTGCCTGTATAGCCTTTCCTTCATAAAATTTAAAAACACCCCTCTCGGATGCAAGATCTTCAAGATATCTGTTGTATATTCTCTGTTCTTTTGGAGACATCGATATAAATTCAAGCTTTTCTCCCATCTCCTTTATTCCGGGAGCAGAAAAGCTATCTTTTATTTCATTGTTTTTAAATGCGTATATCCATTGATCCAGATCATCTTTTATATTGTTGTTAAACAGTGTTACCGGTATTATAAAATATTCAGGGAATATATTTATATCTTCCTTGCTTGATTCTTCATATCCAATTAAATAATTGTTATCTATTTTTACCTGCTTTCCATTATGAAGTCCTGTAAAATCAACCCTTCCATGGTAGACATAGTCAATATGTTTTCCTTTTTCATTAGCTTCCATATCAAAATAGATGAGACTTACAGAATAGACCTTTTTTACATTGCTGTAGTCTTCACCTGTTTTTATATTGTCAACTATATCCTTTGATTTTCCATAGAGAAGGCGTTTAAAGTAGCTCTGTTCCGGAGCGTATTGAACTTCAATTATTATATGTTCACCTTTTTCATTTACAGCAAGGAGATCAACTCTGTTATATTTCATCTCTGTATTACTTTGGTTCGATTCGCTTTCTATTATTTCTGTAATGGATATTTTTTCTTTTAACAGGGCATAAAGAAACCCTTCCAGTATATTGAAATTGGCTTTATCCCTTAGTATATTTTTTATCGCCCAGTCAAAGCTTACAATTTTTCTGGATTCCATAATAATATCCTTTTTAGATTCATTTTCTATTTATAAAGTACATCTTCAGGGCACTAAAATCAATCTAATTTATGGTCCTTAATAATTCTTCAATATGGGATACTGTGATTAATATATGGT
>JALTGJ010000264.1 GCA_027077185.1 Spirochaetales bacterium
GAAATAAAGACGAAGTATAACACGAATACAGATTATGTCAAATTAATTCTGCCTATATTTGGAAAATATTATTATTTTTTTGTTCCATATTCTATCTTAATTCCATGTTTTTTTAATTTTCTTGAAACAGAACTTTTGTCCAATCCAAGTATTTTTGACATATCTCTTAAGTTCCTTGATCTTCTCAATGCATCTGTAAGCAATTCCTTTTCCACTTTAAAAAGGGTTGCTCGATATGTGTCTCCCTGTTGAATTTGCGAGAGCAGCTTATGAGAATCGTAATCTTTACAGATAACTGAAGGAAGGTCAGTTTTACTTATAGTTCTTCCTGAGCTCAGAACCATAAGTCGCTCCATCATATTCTCAAGCTCCCTTACATTACCAGGCCATCTATATTCTTCTAAAATTTCCAGACTATCCTTATCCAGAGCTTTATCTATTCCAAAATTTTTATTAAATTTATCAAGAAAAAATTGTATCAAGACAAATATATCCTCTTTCCTCTCACGTAATGGCGGTATTACAATAGGGATTACATTAAGTCGATAATAAAGATCCTTTCTAAAGGAGCCTGATTCAACCATACTCAAAAGATCCCTATTTGTTGCTGCAATTATTCTGGTATCAACCGGTATTGTTTTCTTTCCTCCCACTTTGATAATTTCCCTATCCTGTATAAATCGTAAAAGCTTAACCTGTTGTTTCAAAGGAAGTTCTCCTACTTCATCAATAAGAAGTGTTCCTTTATCAGCTAATTCAATAAGTCCTATCTTGCCCTGTCGTTCAGCCCCTGTAAAAGCACCTTTTTCATAACCAAACAATTCTGATTCAAACAATGCAGAAGGAATAGCACTGCAATCAACTTTAATAAAGGAAGCTTTATTTCTTTGACTTTTTCTATGAACCAGACGTGCAATCATCTCCTTGCCAACACCCGATTCACCGGTCAAAAGAAGAGTAGAATTAAATTTGGCAACATGCACTATGGTATTCATTATATCCTGCATGCCAATACTTTTAAAAACAGGATATTCTTCATAGTTAATTTTGCTTTCAAGTATTTCCACCCTGGACTGAAGTTTTTCACTGTTAATACGTGTTTTCTGCAACTCCTTTTCCAGTAAAGTAAGTTCGCTGATATCGCGAGAATTAATAACAATCCGTTTTATCCTTCCATTTCTGAAAATTGGTACACCTGTACACATCAGTCTTCTACCGTTCTTTGCTATCTGGAGCTGTGTAACGGATGTTTTTTTCTTTATTACTTCCAGAGTAACAGAATTATTGTAGTAGCCTTCATGCAATAATTGCACAATATTTTTACCCACAACATCACTGGATTTTATTCCTTCCATTATTTCACATGATTTATTGATTCTTACTACTTTCCCATCACCATCCGAAATAAATATTCCATCGTATGAATATTCAAAGATGGCCCTGTACTCCTCTTCAAGCTGTTTGTAGTATTCCATCATATTTACAGCATTTTTTTCTACCAAAATAGTTTCCTTTTTGCAAAAAATTGTTGCACTTATGCAATTTCCTATAATTCGTTTCACTAGCTGTAGTTACATAAATAATCTAAATATATATTGCAAGTTTACAACGATTCAAATAAGAAACTCAACCTACCTGACTCTATTAAAGGAGCAAATCCTATTAAACGACTACGAAAGCTTAATAGATTAGTTTTAAAGCTATTGGCATGAAAACTGCTTACAATAAGTATATCAAAATAGTTTTTAAAAAGGAGTCAGTATTGAATACAGCCCAATATACCCCCCTGAAAAACCCAGTCAGAATAGAAAAATTTCTTTTTAAACCAGAATATCAAAATAATTTGGAAAAGGGGCAGCATAAACTTGAATTTAATACTCTTGGATCATTAAATATATTTCTGGATGGAAAAAAACTTAAGACAGTTGAATTTATTAAACAACACAGGATCCAGGATTTAGTAATTCTCCTTATACTTCACAGAGAAGACGGTTTACCTAAAAACATAATTTTTAACCACTTCTGGGCAAACTATTCAGAAAAGTGTAAAAGAAGCAACTTAAACACCCTTATCTATCGATTAAATAAAACATTCGGAATCAACAAAGATTTCCTTAAAATAGACAGAAATTCTATCTCTATAAACAAAAATACCGTAGAGATTGATAAAGATGCCTTCCTGGAAGGAGTGAAAACTTCAGAATATCTGGAAAATAATAACAATATCAATGAAGCAATCAACATGTGCTTTAGAACCCTTAAACTGTATAAGGGGAATTTTTTAGAGAACATAAATACTGATCTTCCCATTGCCAAGGAAAGATTAAAATTAAAACAGCTATATCAGACACTACTTTTCAGAACACTGCGCCTTACTATTTTCAAGGGTCTATATCATAGGTCTCTCGAATTAGGCAGGGAATTTATTTCTTATGATCCATACTGTGAGCCGGCTTACCGACTTATCATGATAGCTCTTGGTTTTCTTGGAAATACCAGTGAGATTATAAGATTATATCTTAATCTTGAAAAAAAATTGTTGGGAGAATATGGAATAAATCCCGATAAAAAAACACTTTTATTAAAAAACAGACTTCTGATGGGAATAAATCCAGAACAGGAAAGAATATTAGAGGAAGTAAGTATTTTCTTTTAATTACCGCATCAGACTACTAAAGCATAAGTTCTTTAAGAATTTTACATATTTATATTAAGGAGGTAGCAAAATATCATTGTTATAACAGTGAAATTAGATTGTTTTTAGGTATACGAATTTGTACCAATACAAATTCTATATTCCAAAATTGTCATATTTAAATTTTTTTAGGAGGTATATATGTTTGGATTACCAGGCATGACGGTAGCCGTTCTCTTTGGTTTCCCCATTTTTTGGATTGTTTACACAATCATCTTCTTCGTAAAGAGTAAAGACTGGCCGGATGATTTAGAGGCTGAGAAAGAAGGAGGTAACAGCAATGAGTAGTGTTGTCCTGATTTTTCTTATTCTTTACTACGTTGTAGTTGTAGGTATTGGTTTTTGGGCTGTAAAAAAAGGCGGTGCAAAGGATTTGGAGGGCTATCTGCTCGGAGGCAGACAAGTAGGTCCACTCGTAACTGCAATGACACTACAGGCTACATCCATGAGCGGATACATGTTCCTTGGAGGGGGGTCCGCAGGATTTTCCACAGGATACTGGTCAATTTTCTATGCTTCAGGTGATATTGGAGGCGGTGTTGTCAACCTTTCAG
>JALTGJ010000265.1 GCA_027077185.1 Spirochaetales bacterium
TGTTATAATTATTAATCCCTTTGAAGATGAAGAGAGAAAATTTAAAGAGTGCCTTGTTGACGGAGTGGGACTTGGCATAGTTGCAATATCTTCACGGGATACTATTTTCCCAACAATTAAAATTCCCGAAGCCGGATTCTTTCAAAACTATGTAGAACTTGCTGCAGGATGGAATATTCTTGTAGAAACAGGAATTAAACTGAACATAAACCTGGACAAGGCAGAGAGAGCAAGAAAGGTCGGGAATGAATTTTTAGGATAGGAAATCAACCTCTGCGCCTAAACTAAAACTGAATAATTCTCCAGATAATCTGCTGTATTTTTTTCTGTAAAGGACTGCTTTAATCCGGCAATAAAACCTGGGTTCCTAAGGGCAAGACCTATTGTCCTCATAGCCTTTAGATGCTCCTCAGGATGTTCCTCCGGACTCAACAAAAGAAACACTAAATCCACAGGCATTTTATCAGGAGAATCCCAATCGACAGGATTCTCCAACAAACCAAAGACAACAAGAGTATTTTGCAAATTTCCAATACGGCAATGAGGAAGAGCGACTCCGGATCCAATAGCAGTAGAGACAAGCTTTTCCCTTTCATTAACAGGGTTAACCACTATGCCCAGTTCTGAAACTATACCGTTATCAACACAGTACTTCCCAAGCTCAAGTATCGCATCCTTTCTGTTAGCGGCTGACAAATTTAAAATTCTTCCATCAATAAGATTAGTCAGAGACTGATTACTGCTTCCCTTATCAGGTTTAATAATAGCTTCTCTTTCCCCAACAACCCAGTTTTTCCATTTAATAAGAGTTTTTTCAGACATCCAGGCTCCAACAAGTTCAAAGACAACCAGTGCAGGAATTATTGTATTAAATAAACTTTCTCCACCTGATTGTTCAAGTACAGTTGCAATAAGAATTGTTTCAACAGCAGCCATACCAGCCTGGGGAAGCATAAGTTTGGGAAGGCAAGCCGTAATTTTCTCATCCTGCCCTGTAAAATGACAGCCAGCCCATGTCCCAATTAATTTACCACCGGATCTTAAAATAATATACCCCAATATATAAGGTAAAGATTCCAGAGAAAAACTTTCCACCCTAACACTGGATCCAATAATAGCAAAAAACAGAAGGTTAAAAAGAGGCATTACATTCTCTATTTTTAAAGAATCAAAAAGAGCATGGGAATGAAAATTTGAAACAAGGAACCCTGCTACAACTGCTGTAATTAGAAATGGCAGGTCAAATTCTATTGCAACAGCAATGCCAATGGCAACAATACCGGTAATTACAAGCAGAATTTCAACTGAAGGAGTAGGATGAGCAGACATTACTCTGGACAGAAAATTAGACTCAGGATCAGATTCTTCTTCAGAAGGTATTTTTTTTCTAATGGTAACTTTAAGAATTAAAAATATTGCCCCTCCTATTAATACAGCAAAAAAGAATTCCTTGACGATATCAATAGAAAGATGGAGTACAGATATAGACTTTCCAGACTGAAAAGCGATTGCAATCCCAAAGAAAATTGAGAAAAATATTACTTCTATAACATCATCCAAAACTACTATATTTGCTAAAATATTTTTAAGCCGGCCTTCAATTTTTAATTTATTCATTAGAACAAAGGTCAACGCCGGAGCTGTGGCAATTCCAACGGAACCTATTAATAAGGAGTTTATTAGTGAAAAATCAAAGATAAGCCAGAACCCAAGAAATCCAAGAAAAAAAGTTAGTAAAGCCTGGAGGATACAGATAAGAACAGGACCAATACCAACCTGCTTTAATCTGTCACGGTGAAGTTCTTCTCCAATGGAAAAAGCTATTATTCCAAGAAAAAGAAAAACAAAAAAATGATAGCTCTCTAAAACTTCAGAATACTCAGAAAAACTGCTGTCATAAAAATGATAAATCGGAGTAAAAATTGCTGAATTCCGTAGAGGATCAAAGTGCAGAATTATTTTATATAGAAGTTCAAGAAAATGAGGGCCTACAAGCACTCCTCCAACAATCTGCCCAACAACTTCCCCAATTTTAAGTTTATGAGCAAGCCGTCCACCTCCATATGCAGCAAGTATCAATAATCCCATTTCAAAAATCTGCATTTTTACATGTTCCACAAAAAACCCACCTCTAAAAAACTTAAACTATAGAGAAAATTACAAAACTCAAAGAGTTTTACAATTTCCTGCATTTTAAGCCGCTTAGATTACCTTTTCAGGGTAAACAGTAATCATTTTAAAAGCGGCTCTATAATCCTGTTATATCAATAGACATATCGGCCAAACTTTGAATATAACCAAATTGTTTGACTTTACTAATATACTTCGTATCGTTTGTAATAAATTCAGCATCATTTAAAATAGCTAAAGCATGGTACAAAGAATCGGTAAACTCAGGATACCCACTCTTTTTATTACCTGTACGGGCTATTTCTATTGCCTTCATTCTAACGTTTAAATTTGGAACAATTATTTTCAGAACACCTTCGTTTACCAGATGTTCAAGATACTGTAAATGTTTTTCCAGATCTATAAGGTTATCCAGGTTTCCACATAAAACCTCAGTAATTTCATCCAGTAAAAGACCTGGTGCAATAATTGTTTTTCTGTTAAAAATTGCATCCTTTATAATCTGTCGGGCTTTATTTTTTAGAGATCTTCCAAAGATATACTCAAGAAAAATATTTGCATCCAGCACAAAATAATTATTTTTCATAAGTTGATTTATTCTTAAGGGTTCGATCCTTCCTAATGGATCGTAAAACATTTGTCGGATCTCCTGACATTTGGATTACCGGTAAACCCTGCATCTCCTTTACCAGGGCTTGTTGCTCGGAGGTAGAATCTTTAAAACTGCTGTCGAATCCATTGCTACTTTCTATGGGAATAATTTTTGCGAGTGATTTACCTTTTCTCTTAATGGTAAAAACTTCTTTTTTATAGAAAACTTCATCCAGTAAAGTACCTAACTGCCTCCTGGCAAAAGTTACATCAACTTCCTTTTCCATAATTTACTCCCCAAAATAATTCACTAACCATATCAACTATATCAGTTAGTATAGTTTGAATTGATTGGAAAGTCAAACAAATTTCACATTGAGTCTTGTGCGATGTGTCCCACTTTTAGAGTTTGCAGGCTTTTCCCGTCGGTAATACTGCTCTGTGTTAGAGAAGAAGTACTTTCAAAATTCAAAATGCGAAACAGCGAAAAAAGCTTTCTTACACATTTTTCCACATTT
>JALTGJ010000266.1 GCA_027077185.1 Spirochaetales bacterium
GACGAAGTCCCGACCAGGCTCTTTTATAAGTATTATCTCATTTAATGGGCAATTTCAACCTTATGGGAGCTTTTTGCGCTTTGTCTCATTTACTATATCGATAAAACTTCTTATCTAACACAGAGCAGTAGAACTGGCGAAAAAAGTCGTATGAGAAAAATTCTCTATAGGCATTAATAAAGATTAGGGGTATATTGTTATAAAAATAAATATTGCTGGTCGGAAGCAAGCTTGTCTGGTCGCAACTTCGTTGCTGCTCGACTATGCAGCCTAACCTGCTCGCATATGCCACCAAAGGAGTTTAGAATGTCAGGAAGTAGAAGAGCTGGATCATTTTTTCTTTTGCAGATTGCAGTAGGGCTATTTTTTTTACTGATGGGATTACAGGGAATAATAAATTATGACAGTTATGGAAGTCAGGCAACAAGATTTGTTAATAATTTAGTTGGTAATAACAGTAATCTTATTAATATTATTGTATCTATTGGTGCTCTTGTTTCCGGAATAATAATTCTGGGTGGTTTATTTATTCCATTGAAAAACAGCACCCTTATGATAGCTACACTGTTGGTTTTTATATTCTGGGCAGCTAAAATTGCCTACTTTTATGTTGCAAATAACCTAATGGAGCCCAATTTATTAACTTGGCTTCAGAATTTATCCCTCCAATTTGTAATTTTAATGTCGGTATGGATAATTAATAGAAAATACAGCTAGGAACTTAAATCCTGCTCTCTGAGAAGCTTTTTGCGCTCAGACTGTGTGAGAAGTCTGAGCATATTTTCCACTGAATATACAAAATGTACCTTATAGTGAGCATGCCAAAGTATCTAAGAGAAGCTTATTGGGGGAGCGGGGTTTTTCTGTCCAGTAGTTTTTTAAACTCACTTGCAGGGAGTGGTTTTGAAAAATAAAATCCCTGAAAACTATCACATCCCATTGCGCTAAGAATCTTTGCCTGAGTTCTGCTGTTAATGCCTTCTACCACTATTTTTTTATTTCGGGACTTTATCATCTGTACCATTGATTTAAGAAAATTTAGATCTTCAACATCACTTTCTATGTTAATAACAAAGGCACGATCTATTTTTAGAACATCTGCAGGTATTGATTTTAAATATTCCAACGAAGATTGTCCTGTACCAAAATCATCTATAAAAATTTCAATGCCAATGGATCTAAGTTGTGTAATTTGGTTAATAAATTCTGCCGGATTTTTAATTCCCTCAGATTCTGTAATTTCCAGTTTTAGAAATTTGGGATTAAGATTGCCGGCACTATCCAGGGCATTATTTATTATTGAACTAAGCTCTTTATTTGCAAATTCTCTGGCACAAAGATTAAGAGAAACATAAATATCATGATTTTTTGTCCATTCCTCAAGCTGTCTGGTTGCTGTAAATATCACCCACTTACCAATCTCTTCTATTAATCCGGTATCTTCTGCCAATGGAATAAAATCTATAGGGGATATCATTCCTGTCTTTGACTGATTCCATCTGATTAGGGCTTCAGCACCTTTTATATTCCCGGAGCTATTGACAATTGGCTGGTAATAAAGAATAAACTCATTATTTTGAAATGCAGCACTAAGTTCAGATTCCATATTTAATTTTCGAATAGATTCCTTATTTAACTCTTCATCAAACAACATGTAACTTGAATTTTTTATACCTGCATCCCTGGATGCAGATACAGCTTTATTTATGAGTTCAGAGTTAGTATTTCCATCGTTTGGAAAAATGGAGATACCTATTCTGGATTTTATTTTAATGCTATGCAGATTATGATGATAAGGATCCTCAATTGCATTAATAAGTTTTGAAGCAACTTTTGCTGCATCTGTTTTTTTAGAAAGGTGAGTTAGAATAACAGCTAATTCTGTGCCCATGAAACAGAAGGTAAAATCACTGTCTCTAAGGGTTTCTCTTATTCTTAATCCGGTATTTTCCAGGAGCATTTTACCGATTTCAAAGCCAAATTTTTGATTTATATCTTTTAAATTGTAGATATCGATAAATAAAACAGCTCTTAAGTTTTCTGTCGCAGATCTTTTTGCCTGTTCCAGTTCCATTTCCAGAATAATGTCCATTGATTTTCGGTTAAACAGGCCTGTTAAAGGATCTCTGTATTCATAATTTATAAGTTTGGATTCAATTTTGCCCAGCTGTGTGATATCATGGGAAAAAACAAGAGCATGTGTTATTTCAGATTTTTCATTTCTGTATGGATAGTAGGATACATGGACATATCTAATTTCAAGACCAAATTTAAATTTATCAATGTAATGAACTTCTTCGCCCCTAAAACATTTATCAATGAAGTTCTTTAGTTTTGAGTTAAAAATGTCCTTTCCCCAGACCTCAGATACTGAATGGTGCAGGATCTCGCTTTTGGGTTTTCCAATAATTTTTTCGTATGAAAGATTAACAAGTTCATAAATGTAATTTTTATTTATGAGTGTAATAAAGTCTTTTGATGTATTTACAATATATTCATACTTATTTTTCATTACTGATACAATTATCAATCCAAATACTCAATAATGCAAGTAAAATTTAAAATATGAATAAAATTTAGTATTTTACCTTGACATAACCGGATCTTTAATTCATTTTATAAGCATATACACACGTGTGTATATGCCTGGAGGTTATTTATCAATATTACAATTAAAGATATTGCAAAAATGGCAGGTGTAAGCCATTCAACTGTATCAAGAAGTTTAAATGACAGTCCCAGAGTCAAGGCCTCTACAAAAGAAAAAATAAGGGCAATTGCCGAGAAATTTGATTTTGAATTTAACGCCGGAGCCCGAAGTTTGAGTACCAGAAGAACAGGCACTGTAGGAATTATACATCCGGAGTTATTCCATGATTACAGTGGCTCTATCTTTAGTAATTCCCTTATATCGGAGATAATGAAGCGTCTGGATCGTGCTGGAATAGATTCTATCCCTGTTTTCTCTGAAAACAGGGAAAATTCTTCCAGCAATATTAGGCGTTTGACAAGACAGCAGAAGGTGGATGCATTTATTGTTGTAGATTCTTTGGTCTCTGTAGAAGACTGGAAATTTATTTCAAAGTTTAATATTCCTACTATCCAGCTTCATTATAAACCTAAATATACTCCCCCGGTAGAAATAAATTATATTTACAGTGATAACATAATAGGGGGAAGGCTTGCGACTGATTATCTGATTGAACACGGTTGCAAAACTATAATGTGTATT
>JALTGJ010000267.1 GCA_027077185.1 Spirochaetales bacterium
GGTAAAAGCCAACCAGAAAAAACATGAATATATTTCCCGTATTGAGGAACAGGAACAGCTAAAAAAACTTGGAGTTTTATAGAGGATCATTTTAGTTGATCCTGTATTTTCCAAGCACTCTCAGGTCATCAGAATATTTTGAAAATTTTTGTAAAGTTTTTTCAAATGATTCACTTTTATCATCCAGATCCACAGAAAGAAAAAACATATATTGCCATGGCTTTCCCGGAATAGGTCTTGATTCAAGCTTATTCATATTTATCCTGCTGTCTGCAAGAACTTTCAGGCAATTAAACAGCGCTCCTGGTTTATCCGGAGTCGAAAATACAATAGCAGCTCTATTCGGATTTTCATCTTCTGTTTTATCTGTTCTGGAAATTATAAAAAACTTTGTATAGTTTCTTGGATTAGTTTCTATGCCCTCTTTAATTATTTGCATATCATAAACTCTTGCAGCTTCTTTCCCTGCAATTGCTCCACAGGTAGGGTCTTTTAATTTTTGTAGGTTTGCTACAGCTCCGGCAGTGTCATAGAAAGGTATTCCCTCCATGCCATTATGTTTCTCGATAAAATCTGAACACTGAGCCAGACCCTGTGGATGTGAATAAACTTTTTTTATATTTTCAATGGATGCTCCTGGAAGGCCAATAAGATTATGGGTTATTCTTAGTTTATACTCACCGGCAACCGCTATGTCAGGATACCTTACTAATAAATCAATATTTTCATTTATTGTACCTGCCAATGAGTTTTCTACAGGTATTACCCCAAATGAAGACGAACCCTGCAGCACCGATTCGAATACATCTATAAATTCATGCTGTGCCAGAGCAGTAACTTCTTCTCCGAAATAACTATGAATTGCTTTTTCACTGTAGGCGCCTCTAATGCCCTGGAAAGAAATAATTTTATCTATAGAATTAGTGGCTTTGTCAGTAGATCTTACACTTATTGGTCTGTTTTCAGGTATACGTTCAATCTCTTTTCCTACAACAGGTGATAATGCCTGAATATCTCTCATTAACTTTTCAAATTCTTCAGGGTACAGAGATTGAGGTCCATCAGACAAGGCATGTTCCGGATCCGGATGGACTTCAACTACCAGACCGTCAGCACCGGCTGCAACTGCAGCCAGAGCCATAGGAGCTACCTTTGCTCTTATTCCTGTCGCATGACTTGGATCCACAATTACCGGAAGATGGCTTAGTTTTTTTACTACAGGTATAGCAGAAAGATCCAGTGTATTTCTTGTATATGTTTCAAATGTTCTTATTCCTCTTTCACAAAGAATTATATCATCAGTTCCATGTGCCATTAGATATTCTGCAGCCATTAGCCATTCTTCAATTGTGGCAGAGAGCCCTCTTTTTAAGAGAACAGGCATTCCCATTTTCCCAACCGCTTTAAGCAGCTCAAAATTCTGCATGTTTCTTGCGCCAATCTGGTATGCATCAACATAATCCTTCATCATTTCTACATAATCAGTGCCTACAATTTCTGATACAACAGGAAGTCCCACAGAGTCACCTGCTTCCTTGAGAATCTTTAAACCTTCTTCTCCCATCCCTTGAAAAGAGTAGGGTGATGTTCTGGGTTTGAAAGCCCCACCTCTAAGCATTACAGCACCGGATTTTCTAACTGCTTCAGCTGCCTTAAATATTTGCGCTCTGGATTCTACAGCACATGGGCCGGCAATGACCGCAACTCTGTTGCCTCCAAATTTTACTCTTCCAATTTTTACAATTGTATTTTCTTTTTTTAGTTCTCGTGAAGCAAGTTTGTAGGGCTTTGAAATTGGAATTACCCTGCTTACACCAGGTAAAATTTCTACTTCCCGAATATCTATACTTATATTTCCAACTGCCCCTAAAATAGTTTCTTCTTCACCAATAATTTCTTTTACCTTGAATCCTTTTGTTTCCAGAAAACTTCTAAGGTATTCTTTGTCACGTAATATTATATTGTGTTTTAAAATGATAATCATAAGGACAGGCTATTTACAAAGCTTCCAAATGTCAATAGACATTCAAAAGCCTGTCTTATCTGGATTTGAAACCTTCTGTATTAAGTACATAACGAACGTCTTTAATTTTATTCCCTGTTTCTACTATACTTCGTTCTGTTACCATGGAATCCATTATAAAGGCATCTATCTTTTTTTTGTAACTCATAATTTTGGATATATAATCCAAAGTCATTTTTGGTGTTCCTCTTCCTGTTACTCTTCCACTGCCTGCATTGTACATTGCCAGTCCGACAATTTCATTACCACCTTTTTCTATACAGCCAGCCAGATATTCAAGACCATACCGGGCATTTATCTCGGGATTAAAGAAATCTGATTCCTTAATATTAGGAAAAGACTTACTATTTAGTTGAAAGAGTCCTCTGTCTATGGAATTTGTGTTTATATTGGTTGCTTTTGGATTATAGGAACTTTCTGCAAAAGCCAGAGAGAATGCCAGAGACACAGGGATATTATTCAAATTGGCATTTCGAAGTATTATATCTGTTATTTTGGTTGATGAAGTCAGCTTGTCAAGATAAGTTATTATGTGATTTCTTGTAAGCGGGTTTCGGTAAAGATACAAACCCAGGTCTTCTGTTTCTGAAATCTGAATTGGAAGTCCTTCTTTTATTTCCACTTCAGGAATTTCAAATGCAGAGTTATTTTCCCCTGAGTTTATTTTGACTGTTTTCCCTGTGGTAACAGATTGTGTGCATGTGAGAATAATAGGTACTAAGAGTGCCATAATTATATAATTTTTGATGGGAAACCCCCGAATAATTAATTAAATATACAAAGCCGCTTTCAAAACAATAACTGTTTACCCCGAAAGGGTATCCTATGCGGCTCAGAATGTAGAAAATCATAAAACTTTTCGAGTTTTGTAATTTTCTTTACAAAAAAGAGATTTATTCACTATTGGAGAAAAAATTCAAGTATTCAAAGTGGTAAATATTGACAAAAAAGCTAAATACTTACTTTTTTATTAAAAACTGCTATAATAAGAAATGGGAAATGCTAGGTTGGGTCTTGGATGCTGGGTTTTTGGAAATGATAATTATTGGGGCAGTCAAAATCATAATGATTCAATAAAAACACTCCAGGCTGCCATACGTGGTGGAATTAAACATTTTGATACTGCCCGGGCATATGGAAATGGCCGTTCAGAACAAATTACAGGTCAGCAGTTAAAGAAAATCAGGAAGGATGTTTTAA
>JALTGJ010000268.1 GCA_027077185.1 Spirochaetales bacterium
GTTTTATATGTATCTAACCCTGGAAATATTGGAGGGAACCTCAAAAACACCTAGTAAACGTTTCATAGAATCAACATTTGTAACTGTTTCACCACTTATTTTATTATAAATACTTAATATTTCTTTCTGCTTTTCAATATCAGAGTCAAAAAGAGCTTCACAAAAAGCAGATTTAAACAAACCCTTTTCTGCCAGCTGAGTTGAACTTAATTTTGAATATTTCTTTTTCGCATGTTTATCTACAATAGCAGATATACCCTGATATCCAATTGTAAACATAAAATCAACCCTTGTCATATCCTCTCCTTCCTAAATACAGATGCTTAGATAAAGAACCTTTTCAGGTTACTGAGTTTTGCTGCTCTTCGGCCACTAAGTCCTTTTACCCATCTTAGGTTACTGAGTAGCGAAGAATGAGCGTATCGAAGTGACCGAAGTAAGAAAAAAGGGCTGCTCCTTTAATACGGAACAGCCCATTAAAATCTGAAATATTGATATTACAGAAAGAACGGGCTTACATCATTCCGCCCATTCCTCCCATTCCACCCATACCGCCGCCACCCATAGGAGGCATACCGGCACCTGCATCTTCGCTTGGGATATCAGTAATTGCACACTCTGTTGTCAGTATGAGAGCTGCAATAGAAGCTGCATTCTGAAGAGCACTTCTTGTTACTTTAGCAGGATCAAGGATTCCGGCTTTCAGCATATCTGTCCATTCCATAGCTGAAGCATCAAAACCAATACCTTTTTTCTCATTTTTAGCTTTATCAGCAACAATAGCCCCATCAAGACCTGCATTTACAGCGATTTGTCTAATAGGTTCCTCTAAAGCACGTCTGACAATTTTATAACCAATCTTTTCTTCTTCACTAAGATCATCCATATTAACTTTTTCCAGGGCATGAACAGCCTGAATAAGTGTAAGACCACCACCGGGAATAACACCTTCTTCTATAGCAGCTCTGGTTGCAGAAAGAGCATCTTCTACTCTATGTTTCTTTTCTTTAAGTTCAACTTCAGTTGCAGCTCCAACATTTATTACAGCTACTCCACCAGCCAGCTTTGCAAGCCGTTCCTGAAGTTTTTCCCGATCATAATCAGAAGAAGTATCATCTATCTGAGCTTTTATCTGACCAATTCTATCTTTTAGATCATTTGCCTTGCCCCCGCCATTAATAATGGTGGTGTTTTCCTTTTCAACTTTGACAGTTACAGCAGTACCAAGCTGGGAAATTTCTGCATTTTCCAATTTCATACCAATATCTTCTGAAATTACTTCACCGCCTGTAAGAATAGCAATATCTTCCAGCATGGCTTTTCTTCTGTCACCAAATCCCGGAGCCTTTACTGCTACAACATTAAGAGTACCTCTTAAGCTGTTCACAACCAATGTAGCAAGAGCTTCACCATCAATGTCTTCTGCAATTATCAGAATAGGTTTACTGGCCTGAGCAATTTTCTCTAAAATAGGCAGCAGATCTTTCATATTGGAAATTTTCTTATCATAAATAAGAATATAAGGTTTTTCCATAATTGAAACCATTGTATCTCTGTTTGTTGCAAAATATGGAGAAAGATAACCTCTGTCGAACTGCATTCCCTCAACAAAATCAGTTGTAGTATCTATAGTTTTTGATTCCTCTACAGTTATTACACCGTCTTTACCAACTTTTTCCATTGCTGTTGCAATTTCATCACCAATTTCCTTATCATTATTAGCAGAAATCGAAGCTACCTGGGATATCTCTTCCTTGTCTTTTATCTCTTTTGCGGCTTTTTTAATTTCTGCAGTTGCATCAAGCACTGCTTTATCAATTCCACGTTTAATACCCATTGGATTGATTCCTGCAGCAACGCTTTTAAGACCTTCCTTAATAACAGCATAAGCAAGTACGGTAGCAGTTGTTGTACCGTCTCCTGCAACATCATTTGTTTTAGTTGCTACTTCTTTTAAAAGCTGGGCACCCATGTTTTCATAGGGATCCTCAAGTTCAATCTCTTTTGCTACTGAGACTCCATCTTTTGTTACTGTTGGTGCACCAAATTTTTTGTCCAGAAGAACATTTCTTCCCTTTGGACCCAATGTTACTTTTACTGCATTGGAAAGCTTTTCAACACCATTTAAAAGCTTTTTCCTAGCATCTTCATTATAAAGAAGCTGTTTTGCCATGTTATTCACCTCACTTGAAAATTGTTATTTTAGTTTTATATATTCTGGATATTTTCCAGAATGAAAGATACAAATTCTTTTCCTCTTTGCCAACATAAAAATACAAAATTTAGATAAAAAATTGATTATTCTTCAACAATACCTTTTAAACCTATAGAATCTGCTACTTCTCTCATTCCCATAATAGTATCGTTTATCAAATCCGGAAGTTCAACACCAAGTTCTACTGCTCCTTTTTCAATAATACTTCTGTCTACTCCAGCAGAAAACTGTTTTGCTTTCCATTTCTTTTTTACAGATTTAACTTTTACATCCATAATACTCTTAGAAGGTCTTACAAGTGCAGTTGCTGTAATTAAGCCAGTAAGTTCATCTATAGCATAAAGAGTTTTTTCAAGAAGAGACACTGGTTTTACATCCACACATAAACCATAACCATGGCTCTGCACTGCACGGATATACTCTTCCGGCCATTCCCTCTCCTCCATTATTTCCCGTACCTTAATACAATGCTCATTGGGATACATTTCATAATCAAGATCATGGGTTAATCCAACTATTCCCCACTTCTCAATATCTTCATTATTTTTTTTTGCAAAATAACGCATGACTCCCTCTACAGCCAGGCCATGTTTAACCAGACTTTCGGATTTAGTAAATTCACATAACAGATTGTACGCATCTTCTCTTGTTGGGTCTGCCATTGTTTGTACTCCTTCATGATCAACTTTGATTAAAGTAAAAGATTATCTGCAGATTATCAAGCAGCAGGTATGATATTTTGACTTTATGATATTTTTTGAGTACTATATTTATAGTCTGTTTAAGACTGTCCACTGAATTTACAAAAATATTATTGTCCGGAGCCTGTTTTTGAAAAAAACTATTTTTTACCTATTACTGCTGCCAATTATTGCCTCATGTACTTCAATTCAAATAAATATTGATAAAAACAGTCTTAATAAAAACAAAAACCAAATTCTCAAAGATTTTTCACCAGGCAACCCTGCAGAGCTTCAGAATTATATCAATAACTTCGATCTTAATA
>JALTGJ010000269.1 GCA_027077185.1 Spirochaetales bacterium
TAACTAAAGTCATGGCTTATGAGCATCTATGGTAATATTCAAACTAAATATGGTATTATTTGCTATGGATCCCTATTATTCACTGTCCAATTTGTTTTTTTATGCACTTTCCATTATTTTATTAGGCTTAATTGTGCCATTTATGGTTTATATTAAAGAATATCAAAATTCAAAAGTATTAGTACTATTCCTGGGATGCTTAGCTGGATTTTTTATTTTCTGGTCTTTATCAGGAACCTGCCCCTACCCGGCAGTTGTATTTTTATTTTTTCTTCTAAAAATATTATGTATTTCCGGAGTTTTCTTTTCCGGTCTTTTTCTTATCATTAATAGATTAGGTGGAAAAAGGTTCATTTACTTTACAAACACAAAAGCACATAGCTGGATAATGGAGGCACTCCAGGGGCATTATCTGATAACCAGCCCGACAGGTCAAATTTTATCCTGTGGACAAACAGTATTAAGCCCCCTGGAACCCTATCACGATGAAACTCTTAATTCTTTCCTTAAACGCTCTGCCAAGGAACCAGCCAATTCTTTTGCCAACGGAAAAGCTCTGAAATCACTTAACAAAAGCCTTCCGGGGAGCAGAGATTCCAGTGGAAATATTGAAATTTCCGATAGATACTATAAATGGACATATCGTCGACTGGGGGAAAACGATCTACAGGGATATCTACTTTTTCTAACAGATTTAACAGACGAGCAAAGACTGATTAATCAACGGGAGGAAACAGGGAGACTGCTGAACCTGAAAAATAACTGGCTGAGAAAACAGGGCCGCATAGCAATTTCCCTGGAAAGGTCCCGCATGGCCGAAGAAATATCACAAAAAGCTACAAAAACCATAACATCTCACCTTATAACACTTACTGAAAATCTGCATCAATTATCTGAATCAAAAATTCTTAATCCAAAAAACCTGGAAAAGGCTTTGAGAAAAAGCAGGGAAGTAATGACCAGAATCAGAATTGCTGTACATGCACTTCCTTACAGAGAAAGAAAGGAAAAATAATGAAAATAGTTCTTGCCGAAGATCAGCCTCTAATACTCTCATCCTTAAAAATTTTGCTATCTGAAAAAGACGGGATTGAAGTTATTGCAACTGCCTGCAATGGGGTTGAAGCCCTGGCTCGAATTTCTGAACATCAACCTGATGTAGCTGTTTTAGATATTTATATGCCGGAGATGGATGGGATTGAAACTGCCAAAATAAGCATGCAGAATTTTCCTCATATTCCGGTAGTTTTATTGACAACCTTCGAAAATCCCGATTCCATACGAAGAGCGTTGGAAATAGGAGTAGCGGGGTTTCTGTTAAAGGATATAGAACCTGAAGTTTTCATAAATGCCCTGAAATCAGTTAACGGTGGATTGACCGTTTATCATTACGGTGTACAACCCTATTTAAATACAAATTTACCAATACCAGGATCATATTGCACTGATAACAATTATTGTCTAACTAAAAAAGATTTAACTATTATCAGCTATATAGTTCAGGGAATGAGTAATAAGGAAATATCCTACCTTGAAAACAGTTCTGAGGGCACAATAAAAAATAGAGTCTCTACTATATTGGGAAAGATGTCTCTCCAGGCACGTACTCAAATAGCTGTAACTGCCTTAAAGGAAGGACTGGTATAATGTGGAAATGAGCCTTGCAGATGCCCGGGATATTTTCTGGATTCTACTCTTTCATCTTACAGCTTTAATATTAACATTATGGATCAACAGCATATTATTTATACGTACCCAGAAATCTACCCTTCTAAAACATTACATGGTTCTTCAAACCTGCCTTATTATCTGGATAGTTTTTAAAATTCTTAAGACTATTGCTCCGAACATTACCCTTCGATGGATATTTATTGTATTCCAATATATCGGGGTCTCATTTATTGGAGTCAGTTTCTTTCATTTTGTCTATTATCTTGTGTTCAGATACAACCCCCGGAAACTAATTTCCGGGATTCTCTACTTTTTATCTTTTCTATCCTTTATATTTATAAGTACAAATCCTTTACACTATCGTTTCTACAGTACTTTTAACTTTTATGGAGATACCTTTGGTCCTCTCTTTTACTGGCATGCATTTATTACTTACAGCATGATCATTTCCAGTATTATAATACTGATAATAGGGATGCTTCAAAATAAAGCAAAACCAGGGCAGGAACAATTACTTACCATATCAGCTCTACTCCCACTGCTTTTCAATATTCTTTATCTAAGCAAAATTATAGAACCTGTATTTGACTACACACCAATTGCTATGAGTATATCCTTGTTTTTTCTTGCCTTTGCTGCATTTCGGTATCATTTTTTAGGTGTTCTGCCTGTAGCCTATAATACTATAGTTACAAACCTTGAAAACCCTGTAATTATTTTGGATCGTCAAAAGAGAATTCTATATGGAGATAGAAAGTTTGCTTATCACGTTATTAATCATTCTGTAGACCATATATTCTCACTGGGAAAGAGGGATTACCGAATTATAAATATATCTCATAAAGGTAAAAAAACTCTTTATATTTTATCAGATATAAGTTTCCAGCGATCTCTTCAGAGGGAACAATTAATAACAAATAGAGAATTAAAAAAACTAACCAGTCAGATACAACTTAACAATGCCAGACGTCTGGAACTGGTAGCTTCAAAAACTATGAATTATGCCCGAAGGGAACTTCATGATCTGTTGGGTCATTCCCTTACGCAAATTATTCTTCTTTTACAATCGGCAAAATTGCTTAGTGTTAACAACCCAACAGAGGCATATAACACTGTAATTCAGGCTGAGCAAGTTTGTAAAGCAAGTTTAAAGGATACAGAAAATATTGAACATTATAATTTTAATCCTCAAACCATACTTTCTGAATCTCTGCATCAACTATCTGAATCTTTTTCTTCTTTAAATTTTACAATTGAACTGACAATTCAGGGGTCAGAATACCCCCTGGATCCGGATTTAATTACTGCTTTATATAGATGTTGCCAGGAAGGCATAACCAATGCAGTAAAACACGGTAAAGCAGATAAAGTGGACCTTGTTCTGCAGTTTAAAAAGGATAAACTTATTCTTGTTATAGCGGATAACGGCTGTGGTTCAGCTGCCTATTCTCCCGGACAGGGATTAACCATGATGAAGGATCGCTTAGACCACTGGGGAGCTGTTCTTAGGCACGAAAGCAGTTATGGAGAGGGGTTCTT
>JALTGJ010000270.1 GCA_027077185.1 Spirochaetales bacterium
CTATAAGCGCACTGCCGAAAACAACCAGGATAGTTTCTATAAATATCATTGCAGAAACTCTCATCCGGGTAGCACCCATGGCCCTAAGGCTTCCTATCTCTCCGGTACGTTCAAGAACAGAAAGGAGAAGAGCATTAGTAACAATAATTACTGCCCCAAAAGAGACAAAGAGCAACCCGATATTAAAAAGAAACTGCAGGAACCATGCTAAACGGGCACTCCCACCCACACTGGCACTCCAGTCACGAATTAAATAACCACTCTTTTCATTGAAACTTGTACTTGTCAGAGCTCTTTTAACTGCGTCTATATCACCACGATTATTCAGGGAAACAAGAAGAAAATTCCAGGCATCAGACTTACTATTTTGATTGTTGTCTAATAAAAGACTATTTTCCGGTTCTAATTCAGATATTTTACCACCTGGATCACTGCCAAATAGAGCCATAGGGTCTATACCAGTAGAACTACTCTCATCTACTTCATTGCTGCCGTCCGAATTGGAAGAAAACAGAGAATCAAAGCCAGATTCAAATACATTCTGCTCCTTTTTAGAGATAGTAAAATTATCCTGGGAATTATCAAGATAGCCGTTCAATGCCCGGGCTGTTCCTGCATCGACCAGCACTACTGTATCAAGAATTTTATCTCTTACAGGATAACTTACTATTCCTGTAAGAGGAACTTCCCGAAGGGTAAAGCTGCGGCCTAAACCAGCTGCTAATAAAACTTTTTTTCCTATTAACTTATCAACACCCTTCCAACCAGGTCGCTGAACTACAATTCCCGGCTCTCCGGGTTGCGGAAAGTGCCCTGCTTCCAGCTTAAGATTAGGGACAAGTTTTAGATACTTCTCGAAATCTACACCAAAAACTATAGAATTCCTCTTCATACCGCCAATCTCAACCCTGGCGGCAGAGGATATTAATCCGGCAGTAGAACGCACCATGGGTAATGATTCTACCCTGGATTGTAAACCCGAAAAATCCAACAAAGCCGGAGGTATAAGATACTGGCCCACTAAAAGCTGGTCTGATCCAAAAACTGTAAAATTATTTTTATCCCTGGCACTAACTGTAAGATCTCCCGTAAGGTTACGGGCATAAACCGAATAAAGGGCATTAATTGTGGTATTAAGCACAGCATTCCCAATTACCAGCAATGCAAATACAAGAACAAGGATAAGCATCATAGGAGCAAGACGGCGCAGATTACGAAGTACATTTCTAATAGCAAAAATAAATAACATTATTTTTTCTTCAAGGCCTCTCTAATTTTAGCCATTGACTCATCATTGGACTTAATCTGCTCCAGAAACTGAAGGATAAAAGCCAGAAAAATGGTAAGAAAAAAAACTGCAAACAGAACAATAACAGCTGTTTTTTTATAACTACCTTTAAATTTTTCAATGCTAAGCTGAGCCTTAAAAATAGAAGGCTCTCCCACAAGTTTAAAAAAGTTAAAATTACCCTGTAAAATTGCAACTGCAAGCTGATATTCCTCATTGTCTTTTACTAGAATCTCTTTAATTACATCATTTGGCATATCCCCAGATAAAACACTATTGTAGTTTGAAACAATTAAATCAAGTTTAGGTATTATATCTTCAAGTATCTTTTCATTAACATTTTCAATAAGTGCCATTAAAAAAGCAAGCGCCATATCAGAGTTTTTATCCTTGAAAGTAATGTGAATATTAGCATTAGTATTAGTATTAGTAATCTTCAAGATACGAGTTTCTTCATCCAATGGATCCCCATTTAAAGTCTGATTTTTTATTAAATACTGTCGTACAATATTCAGTGCTTTCTGCTTATCCGCATTAGAGGAAATATCAACCATTTCAGACTCTCCATAGCCTAATTCCTTATAACCTGCTTTTTGCAGAGAGGAAAGAAGAATGGAAGAATTAGAAAAGTCTTTTTTGGGATCATAGTCTGTAGTAAAACTTTCACTCATTGGATTAAGTTTAATCTCCATATTTACTTCATAAAGCTGTGAATCCACAGCTTTTTTATACTGATAGGGGGGATAAATAAAGTAACCTGCTCCAAGTATTAAAAGAACTGCCAGTGTTGTGCCCAAAATCAATTTACGATGTTTAAGCAGTACTATAAACAGATCAATCAAATCAATTTCGTCATCTTTAATATTTTCTATATTTTCCACAAATATTTCTCCTGGTTGTATATTATCTATTTTTATATATTTTATTATAACAATTCTTATAGTTTCAGGAAGCTATTTTAATGTAAATTATTGCTTTATTGTATATGAGTAAGACTTGTTTACTTACGGATTTTGTTATTAAATATAATAAAACAAACCCACAAATTCTTTCTTTGTCCACCTACAGTTAATTCTTCTATTCATAATAATTCTTAATTTCTTTTTCTTCTCTTCCATCTGTGTTAATCCTTCGATACTTTCGTTCCTCGCTACTCAGGAACCGTCAGCTGTTAATACTCTCTCTCATGTCACCAGTCCATCCGTATTGGTAGTTAGAATTTAAGTTTTTCTATTTTGGAAACACTCAAACCAGATATGTTACTGATCATCTTTATATCCAGACCTTTATCAAGCATTTTCTTTACTGCTTCTAATTTTTCCTGTTTTCTTAATTTCTCTTGTTTAATTCGTTCCTGCTCTATGCCTTTTTCTACTCCATCTTCAAAAGCAGTGTCTATGGCACTTGTCATTTCCCAGTATTGAAGCAAATTCTTTTCATAAGCCTCATGCTGTGTTTTATCCAATGCAGCAATTTCTGCTGTTTTAAATCCTTTTTCAAACACTTTCTCTTTTAGTATTGCAGGAATACTGTCAAAATCTGCAAGGTGCTTTAAAAAATAGAGCCATTTCTCAAAATGTGTTTCAAGTTCATCCTCTTTTTTATTGAACTTTGGCATTTCTATAAATATATACTTCAGCTTGTTATAAAACTCTTCACAATACTGGTTTTTAAGGGTTACATCACTTCTGTATGTGTCTCGCTTTATACCTTTGTCAAACTCAAAATCTAAAATTGCTATGCAGTACACAGGCCGTAGCTCAAAGCTCCAGTTTCCTTTTTCCGCCTGCTCTTTTATGGGAAAGGTTGTGTAAAAGACCGCTCTGTCTTTAAAAAAATTAATTTTAGCCTTCTGCATTTCTATAATTATTTTTTCACCTGAGTAAGTTTCACAGTATATATCAAATATGGC
>JALTGJ010000271.1 GCA_027077185.1 Spirochaetales bacterium
GATAAATAGCGGTACGAAAAAAATAAGTTTACGAATATTGTAAAGAGGGTTCAGCGTGAGTTTTACTAGAAAAATTTATTTGTATTTAAGATCAGTTAAGCTTGCTCTGGGCCTTATAATTTTAATAAGTGTTACAATTGCCCTTGAAACTCTTGTACCCCAGGGTAGGGATTCTTCATTCTACGTAAAGATGTTTCCTCCTTTTTTATCCAGCACTATACTTTTTTTAAAATATGATACTTTTTTTAGATCATTTATTTTTATTCTTCCTGCAGGATTATTTTTTTTAAACCTTTCTACATGTACATTCCATCGGCTTTATTCCAGGATAAAATTAAAAGCAAGGAAACGTTTTGGTCCGGATATTATTCATCTTGGGCTTTTGCTTCTTATGATCGGAGGACTTATTACTCTTGTAAAAGGGGAAGAAAATTTAATTTATATGAGTAAGGGGGACTCTGTAACCTTACCTGGTGATGGATATACGCTTAAACTGAACTCATTTAAATATCTTACTTATCCTGATAAAAGACCTAAAGCATGGCTTTCCGATGTGGATATTATTAAAGATAATTCTGTTGTTAGAAATTTTATTATAAAAGTTAACAGTCCTCTTAAGGTAGGAAAACTTAGAATATATCAGTATAATTATAAAGATAATTCTGATGTTATAATTGCAGATGAAGCAGGGAACACAGGGCTTATCCATCCGGGATCATATTTTAAAAACAATGATCAGACGATCATATTCAGAAAAGTGGATATTCCTGATACATCAGATTCCAATACAGCTCAAGAGGAAGCCGCTGCAATATTTGAAATATGGCAGGGAGAAACTCTCATTGAAAAGTATAAGCTTAATGTTGGTGAAGTACTGAAAAATATTACTATTAAAAAAATTAATTACAAAATGGCTACCGGGCTTAAGATTGTTAAGGACCCCGGAGTTCTTCCGGTTATGTTCTCATTGATAATGATAGGGCTGGGCCTTATCTTAACTTTTGTTCAAAAATTTGGAGATAACAAAGTATGATTTCTACTATTGCTTTTTTTATTATTGTCCTGGCATTAATTATTCAAATTATTTTTCTACTAAAAGATAAGGATGTACCGGATCCTGTCTCTCCATATTTGCTTGTAGTTTCATCAATGTTGTTTTTTACGACAATTATTTTGCGGAGTATCGCTATACACTTTGTGGCTATTACCAATACTTTTGAATCACTACTGTTTTTTGCAGCTGTAACAACTTTAATACTTGCTGTTTATAGTTTCAGGTTCAGGAAAAAAGCAATCCCTTTTATAATATTTGGAGGAACCCTGGTAGCTCTTATTCTTTTGGCTATTGCTTCTTCCCCTATTGCACCCAAAGAAGTTAGACCTCCTGTTCCTGCCCTGCAGTCATACTGGTTGGTTCTTCATGTAGTTTTTTCCTTTATTGGGGAAAGTTTTTTTGTCTTGGGCTTTGTAGCTTCAGTGTATTTTCTATTAACAAAAGATGCAAATAAAAAAAAGAGTCTGGATCACTTAACTCTGGCTTCAATTGCTATTGGGTATCCTATCTTCAGTGCAGGTGCACTTATTTTTGGTGCAATCTGGGCTGAATATGCTTGGGGGACTTACTGGTCATGGGATCCAAAAGAGGTTTGGGCATTAATAACATTTTTAACTTACACAGCTTATCTTCATTCAAGATTAATAAAAAAATACAAGGGCTCTGTCTCTGCTTATATAGCCATTGGAGGCTTCCTTTTTACCATTTTTACTTATTTTGGAGTAAATTATCTGTTATCAGGCCTTCATAGTTATGCTGGATAGTATTTACACCGAATATTGAAGTTTTTTGCGGCAACTCTGTTGACCAGTATTAGGGAAGTGCAAAAAGCTGTTAAGTTTTATTGAAACTTATTGTAGTATAGTGCACAATAAAGATTATGATATCTGTAAGGAAAACTTTTATTTATGACATCTTGAAATATCTGTCCTTTATAGGTGTTTTGTCTTTTATATTGGTTCTTGGCTCCTCCAATATGAATTATAACTGGCAGTGGTACAGGGTTCCCGGTTATATAATATCCAGGTCTGCAGATGGGGCACTTTCCCCAGGGTTATTATTATCTGGCCTGGGTATAACAATTAAAATTTCCGGTGTAAGTCTTGTTTTGGCCTTTATTATAGGAATGGTTACAGCTTTACTTAGACTGTCGTCTTCAATTGCAGCAAAATTTATTTCGAGAGTATATTTGGAATTAATAAGGAATACCCCTCTTTTAATACAACTTTTTGTAATATATTTTGTTCTTGCGCCTGTTTTTGATATAAGTCCATTTGTTTCAGCTGTTTTAACTCTTAGTATGTTTGAAGGAGCTTATGCTTCGGAAATTATTCGTAGTGGTATCAATTCTATTTCAAAAGGTCAATGGGAATCTGCTTATAGTCTTGGCTTAGGTACAACTGATACCTATCTTTTTATTATACTTCCCCAGACAATCAAACAGATTCTTCCTCCGCTTACAAATCAGGCTGTATCTCTTATTAAAGACTCTGCACTTGTAAGTACTATTGCAATTTACGATCTGACAATGTCCGGGCAGGCTATAGTTTCCCGGACTTTTCTTACCTTTGAAATATGGTTTACCGTAGCTTTAATGTATTTGACTATGACTGTATCTATTTCTGCTTTTGTTCACTATCTTGAAAAAAGGAATAATTATGTCCAGTAACCCAATAATAAGTGTTAGAAATATTAACAAAACATTTCCTGTTAGTGGCAAAGAAAATAATATTTTTGCTGTAAAGAATGTTAGTGTTGATATTTATCCTGGTGAAGTGCTTGTTGTAATAGGCCCTTCCGGAGCAGGTAAATCTACATTTTTAAGATGTCTTAACGGTCTGGAAGTTTTTGATACAGGTGAAATTATTATAGATGGAATCCCTTTGAATCATCATCATAAAAATCTTCTGGAAATAAGAAAAGAAGTGGGAATGGTTTTCCAGTCATTCAATCTGTTTCCACATATGACAGTTAGAAAAAATATAAGTCTTGCAGTTCGCAGGGTTAGAAAGTTAAGTATTTCCGAATGTGAAAATATAATGTCAGATCTTTTGCAGAAAGTAGGAATAGAAGATAAGGTGGACAGTTTTCCATCACAGTTATCCGGGGGACAGCAGCAACGGGTTGCAATT
>JALTGJ010000272.1 GCA_027077185.1 Spirochaetales bacterium
ATCACAAAAATTAGCCCTGTCTTTCTCTCTTACAGCCTCTCGTATGCTCTCATTGCAATCCCAGTGGCTGCCGGGAGAATAAAACCTGCAGTTTAAACAAACCTTTGCATCTTTACCACAGAAACTGCATTCCGTATTTCTGTAGACCTTAATCTTAAATTCTTCACCACAGTTATAACAATTTCCCATAGCTGCAGTATAATGTTGATCAGAAACAAAAGTCTATTGTTTCTATGAAAAAAACTTTGTTATTATTCAATCCAATGCTGGCAGGATAGTTCATTTATACGTTGAAAATGAGAAAGATTTGCTGTAATAACAGAATATGAATGGCTCATAGCAATAGCTGCAATTGCTATATCAAAGTCATCAATTAATTTGCCGGAACTCTCCAGATCAGCTTTAATTTTACCAAAATATTCTGAAGATTCAGGAATCCATGGTAAAACCTTGATCAATTTCATAAGTCGCTCTTTTTGTACAGACAGCAGTAAATACTTTTTAGAAGATGAAGGGAAACGTGCAATTCCATACTCTAGCTCTGCAACAACAGGGGGAACTATTTTAATATTACCCGGATTAAATTGTTTAAGGAAATCAACCATCTCAGGTTCATTTCTCATTGCTGCTGAAAAAGCTGATGTATCCAGGACATATTTCATAAGAGAGGTGCACCCCGGTTTAGCCTATGAGTATAAATACTATTCTCAGCCTCTTTTGAGGACTCTCTTAACAAAAGGACATCCTCATCATTCATTTTGAGAGTAAAAAAATCCTCCGGCCATTCACCATCCTCTTTTTCCAATGCTTCCTCACAGGCTTTTAGAAAATATTTATTTCTGCTTACACCACGGTTACAGGCTGCTGTATCAATTTTAGAGAGAATTTCTTCTGGAAAGTGAATTGTTGTAGAAGGCATAAATAGAATATATTCTATTTTAAATGGCTTGTCAAATTTTTATGTTGAAATCCCATAATAACCATCTGAATTATAAGCACCAAAAGGGCGGTTGCTGCTGCACTGTTAAAAGCAACTATTATTCCAAAATACTGATAGATTTCACCGCCCCCTATTGCCCCTGCGATAACACCCAAAGTCAATACCGACTCATGTATAACCATTCTTCTTTCTCTATTAATGCTGCCGGAAACACCATGAAAAATAGAACTTGAATACCCGCCTGCAAAGAGGATTCCAAACAAAGAAAGAACTGCTGCAAACCCAAACCAGGATCTTGTATATGAAAAGGAAAATGCAAACAAAACCAACAAGGCCTGAAAAATAAGAATATAGGATTTTTTAAAGTGCCAGAAACTAACCTTTCCTATAATAATAAATACAAAGGTACTGAAAATAGCACGAAAAAGCAAAAGGAGACCAATAGACGATTCTGAAAAACCAAGAATTTTTCTTGCATACAATGGAAAAACAAACATAATTATTCCAAAAATCATGTATCCTGTAAAATTACCAAGCCAGGCAGCGTAGCGTAAAGGAGCACTGAAGTCGGAATCATTAAACCTTATGTTGTCTGTTGGATTTACTTTTCTAATAGAAGGAATTATTATTGGAAATAAAAAAAGTGATATTACTAATAAAGAATATAGAAATATAACAGAAGCAAATGGATATAGAAAATTTAATTCAAGAAGGATTCCACCTAAATAAGGACTCAAAACAAGACCAGTCGACCAGGCAAGATTAAAAAAACCTATCATTCTGTTTAAACCATGGCCTTCAAGGCCTTCAGATAACCAGCCCATAAGGGGCGGCCAGAACATAGCTGTAATAAAACCGAAAAAACTGTAAAGAATAAACATTATAACAGCCGAATGGCTTAACATCATTACTACAACAGTAATAGTCATTCCAAACGCGGCAATGGTAATGGAAAAATGTGCACCTATTTTTCGACTTAAACCATGCAGTGCCAAACATCCAACAAAATAAGAAAATGCCCACAGAGAAGAAAACCATCCAATTCCTGCAGAACTTAAATTAAAAATATCTCTCATATAAAAAACCAGACTAAAATTCAGGATCCCAATACCTGTATTAGCAATAAATGCTGCTGGAAGAAGTACTAATGCTCTTTTTATTTCAAGTTTCATATATCAGCTTTTTGCGCTTGTCTCATTTTCTACTTTAATAATACATCTTCTCTAATATATTAGACATATACTGGCGAAAAAAGCCAAAATGCTGTGATCGTTCCTCATCGCTTCGCTCTTCCGGTACGACACATTAACAGGCCAATTCAATAGACATCGCAATCTCCTCTATATTGATATTTACTTTATTTTAGCTCATTATGCAATTGTGGATACTACAATTAATTTTACACAGATTGATGCACAAAAAAAAGAAGTCAATGAACAACGTAAAAAAAACAAAGAACTGCAGGAAGCATTAAACAGAGTTTCTGTACTTAGTAAAATTGGTAAAGATATTACTTCCTCTCTTGACATGGAAACAGTCATGACAAGTATATACAACAACCTGGTACCATTTATAAGCACTGATCAGTTTGGTATTGCCCTGTATTATAAAGATACCAGGGAAATTGATTTTAAATATTATATTATTGACGGTGAAAGAAAGGATAACAGTAAAGCTATTATTCCTGCAGAGGGAAGTATAGCAGGATGGGTCATTAATAATAGAAAACATTTATTCATGAATGATCTCCAAAATGAATATGTTAAATATGTCCCTAAGCTAATAGGATCAAAAACAGCTGAAACAAAGTCTATTATTTTCGAACCATTAATTATCAATAACAAGATTATAGGAATAATTACTGTACAAAGCTATAAACTCAATGCATATACAGCACAGCATCTGGAAATTATTCAGGCAGTCGGAGCATATAGTGCAATTGCACTTGAAAATTCGAGGATTCATGAAGAAATATTTAATCTGAATAAAACTATTATTTCTGAAAAAAAAGAACTTCAAAAAGCCTATTTAAAAATTGACAGACTTGCAAATCATGATATTTTAACAAGTCTGCCTAACAGAAGATTATTTACAGAATTATTAAAACAGGAAATTAGTCAGGCAGATCGTAAAAAAACAAAAACTGCAGTATTTTTTATCGATCTTGATAATTTCAAAACCGTTAACGATACTCTTGGTCATGATGCAGGTGATAAAGTACTGCAAATGGTATCAC
>JALTGJ010000273.1 GCA_027077185.1 Spirochaetales bacterium
GAATTAAGAATCTTCCGTACTCCGGTTTTCGGTCGTCAGTCTCCCATATATGACTGAATGAAAAAAAGAAGAGGTTAATATGATAACAATTGATAAGGCAATGGAAATTATTAAGAGTCAAAAGGTTGTCTGGCCGACTGAAGATATTCCTATATTGGATGCCCTTGGACGAATTATGGTTAATTCCCTTAACAGTCCCCTGGACTCACCCCCCTTTAACAAGGCTGCTATGGATGGTTTTGCTGTTAACTCAAAAGATAGTTCAAAGAGGTTTAAAGTTGTTGAAGTTATTGGTGCCGGAGATACTCCTTTGGTAGAAATACAGAAAGGCTGCTGCTCTAAAATTATGACAGGAGCTATGATGCCTGAGGGTGCGGATAAAATAATAAGAGTAGAGTTTGCAGAGGAACTTAATGGAGAGGCTATCCCCCATACTCCTGAACCAGGTAGAAATGTAATTTCCAAAGCAGAAAATTTAAAAATTGGAGACAGGGTTTTAGAAGCTGGAAAACTGGCAGCCAAAGATATTGGCATTATTGCCAGCCTGGGATTCCCAACTGTTAAAGTTTCAAAAAAGCCTGTAATAGGAATACTAACCACTGGATCGGAACTTAAAAACCCAGGAGAGAAGCTGGACTCAGGGCAAATATATAATAGTAACGGATTTCAAATGGCGGCTCATATTTCTGCAACCGGCTGCATTCCAAAACTGTACGGTATAATTGAAGATAACAGAACTGTTCTTTCCAATACAGTAGAAAAAGCATTTTTGGAATGTGATATTATACTTCTTTCCGGAGGTGTATCCAAAGGTGACTATGACTATGTCCCGGAGGTTCTTGAAGAAAACGGCATGAAAACTCTTTTTCACAGAGTTGCTATAAAACCGGGAAGACCGCTTCTATTTGGAAGAAAAGATAATGTGTTCGTTTTTGGACTGCCTGGAAATCCTGTTTCAACCTTTGTTACTTTTGAAGTTTTTGTAAAAACACTTATCTATCATATGGCTGGCCTTGAGTTTAAGCCCCAACTTTACAATGGTATATTAACAAAGGGTATTAAGAGAAGAGATACCGAAAGAACCGAGTTTCATCCTGTTGTAATCCATAAAGGAGAAATTACTCCAATTAAATACCTTGGGTCATCCCATTTAAATGCAATGGCCGAAGCAAATGGCATGATTATAATTCCAAATGGTATATCAGAATTAAAAGAGGGGGAATTTGTAAGTGTTAGATCAATTTAACAGAGAAATTCACTATTTAAGAATTTCAATTACAGACAAATGCAACTTACGTTGTACATACTGCATGCCCGAAGAAGGTGTCCCCTTCAAACCTCACAATTCGATTATGAGTTTTGAAGATATAGTAAAAGTTGTAGAAAAGGCGGCAATGCTGGGAATAAATAAAATTCGCTTAACAGGGGGAGAACCTCTGGTAAGAAAAGATGTTGTAGAACTTGTAAGAATGATAAACAAGGTAGAAGGTATTACTCATATAGGGATGACAACCAACGGAGTTCTTCTGGATAAGCTGGCTGAACCTCTAAAAAAGGCTGGGCTGGACAGTGTAAATATTTCTATGGACACACTTAATCCCAATAAATACAAAGAGATAACAAGAATTGGGGATATTTCCTATACCCTAAAAGGAATTGACGCTGCAATTGCAGCAGGTTTTAATAAGATAAAAATAAATGTCGTAGTAATGGACGATACTCCGGATAATGAAATAAAGGACATGGAGGATTTCTGTAACAGAAAAGGTTTAACACTTCAACTTATTAATCACTATGATCTATCAGCAGAAAAAAAGAATATCTATAAATTTGACCGACCGCCGAAATGTGCAGTCTGCAACCGTATACGACTTACTGCTGACGGTATTTTAAAACCATGTCTCCACTCTAATCAGGAAATACCGGTTAATCCTGAAGATATAGTGTCTTCACTAAAAAAAGCAATTCTTGATAAACCGGAAAACGGATCAGTATGTACAAACAGAAATATGATAGAAATTGGAGGTTAATATGGAATTTTCTCATATAGACAAAGATGGAAATGCTGTTATGGTTGATGTATCTGCAAAACCAAAGGTAAAGCGAACAGCCAGAGCCAGTGGACGAATATTCATGAACCCGAAAACAATAAAACTTATTAACAATAAATTAATAAAAAAAGGAGATGTTCTTACAGTTGCAAAAATTGCAGGAATTGCAGCCGGGAAAAGAACATCAGATTTAATTCCTCTTTGTCATAATATTTCAATTGATCAGATTAGCGTAGATCTTGATATAGAAAAAGAATCCATCCTTATAACAGCAGGATCAATATGTACAGATAAAACCGGAATTGAAATGGAAGCTTTGACAGCTGTTTCTGTAGCTGCCCTTACTGTTTATGACATGTGTAAAGCTGTGGATAAAAAAATGAAAATTGGAGAAATAGAACTTCTGGAAAAAACCAAGGAGGTGTTATGAAAAAGAAATTTAAAATTCTCTCCCTAAATATATCTAAAAAAAAAGGTGTACAGAAAATACCTGTAATAAAAGCTGAACTAAAAGTTAATCATGGTATTGTCGGGGATGCCCATGCCGGCAACTGGCACAGACAGGTATCTCTTCTTGCAAATGAAGATATAGAGACAATGAGAGGAAATGGAATTGACCTGGATTATGGTGATTTTGCTGAAAATATTACAACAGAGGGAATAGTTCTGCATGAACTGCCCATAGGGACCAGACTGAATATTGATAATACAATTATGGAAATTACACAAATTGGGAAAGAATGTCACCATGGTTGTGCGATTTATACCGCTGTTGGAGACTGTGTTATGCCGCGCAGAGGAATTTTTGCCAAAGTAATTAAACAGGGGGAGATAAGCTGTGAAAGTAGCTGTTATTACAATATCTGACAGAGCCTCAAAGGGAATTTATAAGGATTTATCCGGACCGGAAATTGAAAACTTACTAATAACTAAAATTCCTTCCGCTAAAATTGAACGGTCTATTGTTCCGGATGAAGAAGAAGAAATATTAAAGGCCCTAAAATCTTTTAAAGGATACGATTTTATTCTTACAACAGGTGGAACAGGAATTGGTCCAAGGGACGTAACACCCAATGTAACTGAAAAATACTGCGACAGGGAGCTGCCGGGAATATCTGAAACA
>JALTGJ010000274.1 GCA_027077185.1 Spirochaetales bacterium
AACAGTGGTTTCATGAACCTCTACCTCTGATGCAACATCTTTCAATGTTAGAGGCACCAGGTATTTTGGACCTTTCATAAAAAAGTTTCTCTGGAATTCAACAATTACGGTAGCAATTTTTACCAGAGTTTTGTTTCGTAAATGGATGCTGTTTATAAACCATTTGGCATCTCTGATACTGTTTTTTACATACTGCTGGGTGGATTTTTCACCTTTTTTATACTGAGTTTCTTCAAAGAATGGTGAAATACCCAGAACGGGTATTTCCTCATCATTTAAAACAAGTACAAATTCCCCGTTTTTAACAGTAACCATAATATCCGGGATAACATAAACCGGTGGACTTGTTGAAAATAATCTGCCGGGATACGGATTCAGTGATTGTATAAATTCAATAATTGAGTCTATTTCCTCTAATGGCAAGTCCAGTATTTTAGAAAGTTCCTTGTATGATTTCTTTTTTATAAGAGGTAGATAGTCTTTAATAATTTCAATACTACCTTCCGGTGCCTCTACTAAGAGCTGAGCCTGAAGTACCAGCGATTCCTTATAATCTTTTACACATATTCCAGGAGGATCAAATGAGCGTACTATATCAAGCATTACAGGTAATATATTTTCCTGATCTGTGTTTAGTAAGGTATTTGGATCTTCCTGGAAAAAACCATTACTGTCCAGATTATGGATCAGCAGCTCACCAACTTCAAATTGTTCCTTACTTAGAGAGTGAAGAAGCAGTTGTGACATTAGGTGTTCCTGTAAAGATTCGGGCCTTGAAAGAGCTCCTTCTATAAATTTTTGTTTTCTGTCGGTTGCTTCTTTTCCTTCCCGACTTGTATATCCTGAATCAGAACTGTTTTCGAAGTAATTTTCTTTGTCTTCATTTTTCGGAGTTGAATATTCCTCCAGAGAAACAATGGATTTCTCCTCAATTAGCTCCAGTGCCGGGTTTTTTTCAAGTTCTTCATGAATTCTGTTAGTAAGTTCATGTAAAGGGAGGGCCATAAGCTGTATTGACTGATAAATTTGAGGTGTCATTTTTAGACGTTGAACCTGAACCATGGCAGGTTTTTGGTACTGCTGCATTATTCTTTTCCTTACATCCTGAAATCTTTGCCAAGATATATTTCTCTTGCCAGTTTGTTTTCCAATAAATCTTTTTGCGACCCTTCTGCAAGAATTTCCCCACGATTTATAATGTAAGAACGGTTAGTTATTTCAAGTGTATCCCTAACATTATGATCAGTAATTAGAATCCCAATTCCTTTAGTTGAAAGTCTTGTTATTATATCTTTAATTTCATTAACAGCAATAGGATCAATTCCTGCAAATGGTTCATCCAATAGCAGAAAATTAGGTTCTATGGCCAGAGAGCGGGCAATTTCCGTTCTTCTTCGTTCTCCTCCGGATAGTGTAAAAGCTTTTTGCTTTCTAATGTATGCTATTCCAAATTCTTCCAGCAAACTATCCAGAGTTTCCCTTTTTGCTGTTTTGGAGAGATCTTTACGTGTTTCAAGTATGGCTCCAATATTATCCTCTACAGTCAGCTTTTTAAAAATTGATGCTTCCTGAGGCAAATAGGAAATACCTTCCCTGGCTCTTATGAACATTGGCTGATGTGTAATTTCAAGACTGTTTAAGAAAATTTGACCACCTGTTACCTTGATAAACCCAACTATCATATAAAAAATAGTAGTTTTTCCCGCACCATTTGGCCCAAGAAGTCCTACAATTTCCCCTGCATTCATTTTGAAAGAGATGTCTTTTACTGCATATTTTTTTTTAAATTGCTTTGATAGTGAAATTACACTGAGTATATTGTTACTCAACTATTTTCTCCTCAGGATTTATTGGATTGGATTCCTTTGGCGGCTTTTTAGTATCTGACTTTATTGTACCTGATACCTCTCCTGTCATGTTAATATTATCTGTGTCCAGATCAATTATTATTCTGCTTGCACTGTATTCATCATCTTTCCATATCACAATGGGCATTCCTGCAAGTTCCAGGGTATTTTTATCCCTGTTATATTTTGCAAATTCTGATCTGCAGGTCATTGAACCATTTTCACCTGCCTTAAATATTCTAACTCCTATTTGTATAATGGTGATATTATCTTTTCCTCTGTTTTCGAAATAACTTCCTTTAACAACAATTTCATTTTTTTGGTCTATCATTTCCCCATAGCTGTTTATTGTCATTATTTCAGCTTTTCTATCGTAAAAGAGCTTTTCTGTATTTATCTGTATTCCCTTATTTTTATCAAGTACAAGCACATTGCCTCTGCATCTGGCATATTGAAAGTCATTTCCGAATAGTTCAATATAATCAGCGGTAATTGTAGTATTGTCTGAAACTATCTTTGCATTCCCTGACAGGATTGTCTGTTCACTTCCTTTAGCCAGAGATATAGATGTTTTATCACTTGAAAAATTAAAATTTTCAGAGAAAAGAGAATTAGCAAAAAGAGTTAGTAAAATTAAAATATTAATTATCTTCATTGTGGTATACGCCCCGAACAGCCTTTTCAAAGCTGAACGTTTTAGTTTTTAAATCCCCTTTAAATCCCTGTCCCGATATTTCTGTTCCGGAGTCCTTAATAACTGTAACCTTGCCATTTATAGAACCTGATAGCATTTTTTCCGAATCCTTCCAATACATATAGTCGGATGTAATTTCAGCTTTATTTTCAGCAGAATAGATTGTAATAGATCCTGATAATTCAGCATCATTTGATTCTGTATGAATAATTCCCTTTTCAGCAGTTCCTTCAGTAATAACTTCATTTTTAGTGTTTAATTCCTGAAAGACAACTTTTTTAAGCTGGTTTTCATTTTTTTGACTGTAATTTTCTGATACCTCAGCATAAATACGAAAAACCGTATTGCCATTGTCTACACTTGTATACAAAAAATCTTTAATAATACTATCCGGAATATTGTTACCAATAGTATTGTCATTTTTGATGTCACCATAATCCATGCTACAGGAAAAAATTACCACTATTAATACTGATATTAAAAAAATTTTAAAGGCCTGCATAATCCATGCTTGCTTTTATGAAATTTATAAACAGTGGATGAGGCTGTACAGGAGTAGATATAAATTCAGGATGAAATTGAACTCCTATGCTCCATGGGTGCTTGCTCCATTCAACAGATTCAACTAAATTATCATCCGGTGTAAAAGCACCAAAAACAAGACCGGATTTTTCCAATTCAGCGGTATAGTCTGCAGAAACTTCATATCTGTGCCTGTGTCTTTCCCAAATTTCAGTTTTGCCATAGATATTATGTATTTTTGTGCCTTTTTCCAGGATGGATTTACTTTTTCCTAAACGCATTGTTCCACCCATGGTGTGAATGCCCTTTTGTTCTTCCAGTAGACTTATTACCGGATACTTGGTTTCCGGTGTAAATTCTGTACTGTCAGCAGATTGAAGTCCAAGAACATTTCTTGCATATTCTATTACCATTACCTGCATACCGAGGCAAATCCCAAAACATGGAATCTTTTTGGTTCTGGCAAATTCTACAGCTTTAACCATTCCTTTTATTCCTCGCTGACCGAACCCTCCGGGAATAAGGATGCCGTCAATTGTGTGAAAAACTTCTTCGGGCTTGTCTTTTTCCAGATCTTCAGCGTCAATTTTTACCAGGTTAATTTTTACCCTGTTGGCTATGCCTCCATGATAAATGGATTCATTAATTGATTTATAAGAATCGTTTAGATTTATATATTTACCAACAAGTCCAATATTTACTGTTTTATCAGCTGTTTTTAAAATTTCAACTATTGAAGCCCATTTGCTTAGATCAGCCTTTTGTTTTTTGAGATTTAGTTTATTGAGTACAATATTGTCCAGATTTTGTTTATGAAAAATTAAGGGAATTTCATATACAGATGTTTTTACATTATATGCTGATATAATAGATTTTTCTTCAACATTGGTAAAAAGTGAAATTTTATTTACAATATCCTTCTCAAGGAATTCCGGTGACCGGCAAACAAGTATATCCGGTTGTATTCCTATTTCCCTTAATTTATTAACAGAATGTTGAGTAGGTTTTGTTTTTAACTCTCCTCCTGCAACTTCGGGTATTAGAGTTAAATGTATAAACAGGGTATTTTCTTTACCCAGGTCATGAATAAATTGTCTTGCAGCTTCAAGGAAAGGAATGGACTCAATATCCCCTACAGTACCTCCTATTTCAATGATTGCTATATCAACATCATCTCCATCCCCGGCTAAAATAATTCTTCTTTTTATTTCATCTGTAATATGTGGAATAACCTGAACTGTCCTTCCAAGATACCTTCCTTCTCTTTCCTTCTTTATCACTTCCTGGTAAATTTGACCGGTTGTTATTGAATTTAATCTGCTTAATGGAGAGTTGGTAAATCGTGCATAATTCCCAAGGTCAAGGTCTGTTTCGGTTCCGTCATCAGTTACATAGACCTCTCCATGCTGATATGGACTCATTGTCCCCGCATCTACATTGAGGTAAGGGTCTATTTTTATCATTCGGATTCCTAAACCCCTGTTTTCGAGAAGGTTTCCTATTGAAGTGGCCGTTACTCCTTTACCAAGGCTTGAACAAACACCACCGGTTACAAAAATATACTTTTTCATGAGTTTGTATTATAAAGCAGGATAAAAAAAAATGCCAGTAGGGTATTGGTGCTGTTATAATATTCTTACATTATATGAGAATCAAAATTTTCATGATTTAGATAAAGCATATCTGACAGATAGTAATTGTTTTCCAGTAAACGGGAGTCAGGATCTGCTGTATCAGCTACTTTTTGTGAAACGTATATTGGAGAATTCAGTCTCAGGGCAAGGGCTATACCATCACTTGGTCTTATTTCAAGAGAATAGTTTTTTAGACCTTTATTGTAAATTATCTTTGCAATGTAATTATCATCAATAAAATCATAAATATAAATATATTTTAATTTATATTTATGCTTAATAAAAAATTCCGACAGAAGGTCATGTGTCAGTGGCCTTGGTGGTTTTACATCTTCCAGTTCTATAATAATAGCACTTGCTTCAAAGGGGCCAATTAATAATGGTATAATAATGTTTGATTCAGGATGTTGGAGAATTACAATTGGCAACTGGTCTTTATTATCCAGAGTAATTCCCTTAATTGTAAACTGCAGCATATTTTTTTTCATTCTGATTTATATTATAACACAGCGCCTGGCAAAACCACGATTATTTTAGTTAAACTAAAGAAAAAGCTGTTAAAAACAGCTATTTGCGCTGTCTCACATTTTTGGTTATAATAGCAGTTATTCTCTAATATAGGGATACTACACTGCGCAATATAGCCCTCAAATCCTAAAAGTGGGGACATCTCACAATCCTTAAAAAAAATCTCTATTGACAGGTGGTCTCCAAAGAAATACAATTTAAACACAGGATGGAGTCTTATGCCAATAGATAACTTTTTAACTGAAGTACAGTTTAGTAAATTTCGTGACTATATTTATAATGCAAGCGGGATACATTTCTCTTCTTCTAACAGGACTATCCTGGAAAGCAGACTTAAAGAGCGCCTGCGTAAGTCCGGAATCCCAGGCATTGATGAGTATTATAAGGAAATAACTACGAATGAAGGAGAGATGAAAACTCTGCTTGATACAGTTACGACAAATCTTACAAGATTTTTTAGGAATACAGCACACTTTAATGCCTTTGAACATTATGTAATTCCAGAATTAGTTAAGTATAAAAAATCCAGGGGAGAGAATACAATAAAAATATGGAGTGCCGGTTGTTCAACAGGAGAAGAACCCTACTCTCTTTCCATGGTGTTGAAAGATATTCTTCCTCCTGATTTTAAATATGATATTACAGCATCTGATTTGAGTTTAAAGTGTCTTATGACTGCAAAAGAGGGGTTTTATTCCGAACTAAAGGTAAATGGGGTTTCAGACAAATATCTGCAAAAATATTTTGATAAGAAACCAAACGGTTATCTTGTAAAAGAGGAAATAAAAAAAACAGTTAAGTTTGACTATCATAATCTAAAAGCAGATAGCGGTCAGAGGAATCTGGATATAATTTTTTGTAGAAATGTTATTATCTATTTTGATGAAGCAGCTCAAACTAATGTAATAAATAAGTTTTATCAATCGATGAATAATCATGCCTATTTATTTATTGGACATTCTGAATCCCTGTTTGGGATGGATACAAAATTTGAGTTTCTCAAGACTGATTTTGCTACTATGTATAGGAAATTTGTTAAATAGGATAAAATATGAAAGATATTTCTGTAATGATATGTGATGATTCTGCGTTAATGAGAAATCTGCTTGGCAGAATAATAGATGAAGCTGAAGGACTGGTTGTTGCCGGGAAAGCCATGAATGGCAAATTCCTTCTGGAAAAAATTCCCAGAATTAAACCGGATATAATTCTTTTGGATCTCGAAATGCCCGAGATGAATGGTATTGAGTTTCTTAAAGAACGTAAAAAATTAAATATTAATATTCCGGTTGTAATACTGTCTTCTATTGCAGTCAGAGGGGCAAGGGTTACGATGGAAGCTCTTTCGCTCGGGGCTTCTGATTTTATTCTAAAACCTTCGGGATCTATTTCAGAAGATATACATGTGGTTAGGGACAGGATTGTTACAACTCTGTTGGCTTATGGCGGTAAAGCCAACCAGATTTCCCATAATAAGGTTAAACCCTCTGAGCCTTCAGAATCTGTCAGCAATAATGTAGAAAAGAAAATTCCAATTGCATCTGCCATGCCCAGAGAAAAGGGCGGCGATATTGAAATTGTAGCCATTGGAATCTCAACAGGGGGCCCCAATGCTCTAAGACTGGTATTAGCGGATATTGATCCGAATTTTCCTGTTCCCATTGTGATTGTACAGCATATGCCCGCAGGTTTTACTACTGAGTTTGCCAAAAGTCTGGATCGTATATGTCCCTTGGAAGTTAAGGAAGTTGAGGATGGTGATGTTCTAACCAGGGGAAGAGTTTTTATTGCTCCGGGCAATTATCATATTGAAGTGGAAAAAAAGAAACTGGCTGCTGTTATCCATACTTCCTCTGCAGATGTGGTTAATGGTCATAGACCTTCAGCAGATGTACTTTTTGCATCTGTTGCAAAACACTATGGCGGTAAAAGTTTAGCTGTAATTATGACTGGTATGGGAAGGGACGGTGCAATGGAAATTGGTTCTATTTTTGCCAAAGGTGGTATAACTGTTGGCCAGGATGCCGAGTCTTCTATTGTCTACGGAATGCCCAGGGTTGCTGCAGAAAGAGGGTTTATAGATTATGTGGTATCGGTTAACGATATGGCTTCGACTTTAAATAAGCTGGTGAAAGAAAAGAGATAGGAATTAAGGGAAACAGGAAACCGGAAACGGGAGCATGGAAGATAGTAATAGTAGTAGTTCCTGAAATTTTTCGGTCTCCATTCTCCGGTCTGCTTACTCCTTCTGATTTTTGTTGATTAGCTTTGTTATTCTTGGAGTATTTCTCTTTTTGTTTACTTTATTGTAATAAAAAGTAACTGCGAAACCAGCTGCAAGACCCAGTATTCCGAAAATGACACCTATTCCTTCATTGTTTCCAAAAATAGCTGTGCTTAAACCATAAAAGCCTATAAAAGAAATTAGGGGGAAGATTAGAACCATAAACCCTGCAAATACAGTTCTTCCCGGAGGCAGGTATATTTCTACAGTATCCCCTGATTTAAGATTGAAATGTTTTTCATTTAAAGCACTAAAACTTTTCCCATTTGCAGAACAGAAGGAATTTCCACTGCAGTTTTTACATCCGCCACTGAGGGAAGAACAGGATAGAACTATTTCTTCTCCATTAATGTCCGTTATTTTACCCAACTCTGTCATGTCTTTCTCCTTCAACCGGGTAGCGTATTTCTTTTATACTTTCTGTTTTGTTTTCATCATTTATTTGGATAACTGCACCCTGAATTTCCAGATCATCCCACCATTCTTTGGATCTTTCAGGAATTTGAGTTAAAAATTGTTCGATTTCAATCTCAGGAGCAAGTCCTCCAACTCCTGTAGAACTTCCGGTCCTCCCTGTATCGCATATTGTACCGGTCCCTTTGGGGAAAACACTTGCATCTGCAGAAAGTGCTTTTGAATGACTGCCCACAACTGCGTTAAGCAAACCATCGACATGAAAAAACATAGAATACTTTTCTGCTGTTGTGGAAGCATGAAAATCCAGAATAATAATATCAGTTTCATCTTTAATTCTGTTAATAATATCGGGAATAAAAGTAAAAGGGTTGCTTAGATGTATTCTGTTAAATCCGGACTGGCCCAGTAAAGAAATAACTCCGATATTTTTATCTCCGGCACGATACACTCTCCACCCACGACCGGGAGTTCCAGGAGGATAGTTAGCGGGTCTTAAAATATATGAACTGTTGCCTATATGGCCCACCATATCTTTTTTAAAGAAAACTTTTTCTCCTGTTGTAATAACATCTATTCCAAGTTTGTGAAGCTGAATGGAGTGATTTTTCCCTATTCCAAAACCACCGGTTGTACCTTCTCCATTGGCAATAACAAAATCAATATCAAACTCTTCTTTTATTTTTTTAAGCCCGTTTTTTATACAGAAAATACCCGGTTTACCTACTATTTCACCAAGTACCAGAATATTAAAACTCATATAACCCTCTTTGAGATAAATATACTATTTATAGTTTACAATAGCTATCAGAATAATACTAAAAAGTGAAGTTATAGAATTTTTTTCTTGATTTCCTTTATCCAAATAAGTACATTAATATTGGAGTTGCCGAAAGGAACTCAATTTAAAGCCGCCTTGTATAAGGGGCTAAACTACACGCTTGCTGGTCGTTTTTTTTGCTTGTTTGGTTGCAATTTTTTTGTATCCTGACTGCCCGGCTATGCAGCTTAAGAGAGGTGTTGTATGAGAGATAAGATGGTAATAGATCTTGGTCAGATTATGGATGAGATTTTTGAAGCTACAAAGGGCTTCGGAGATGCTTTTAAAGAGGGTATGCATCATGGTGGAAGTGACTATGTTGATTATTATCCTAATTATTCCTATCCCCCGGTTAATATTTATGTTACTTCGGAGAAAAGCCTGATATTTGAATTTGCTCTGGCTGGATTTAATGAAAATGATTTGAGTGTGGAATTTAAGGGAGATTATTTAGTCTTTTCGGCTAAATCTCCGTCTTCGGATTATGGCTCGGGATCTAAATTTTTTAAACGCCGACTTAAGTTTAAAAATGTTCCTGAACAGAAATATTTTGTTCCTGAGGGAAAATTTGACCAAAAAAAGGTGAAAGCAGTTTTCAAAAATGGTATACTTAAGGTAGTAATTCCTGCAAGAGAAATTATTGAAACAAA
>JALTGJ010000275.1 GCA_027077185.1 Spirochaetales bacterium
GTCCATACATGTTTATACCAATAGGACTGTTGTTATTTTTTTAAATTATAAAATGCTTTTATACCGGGGTATGCTGCAGTACCTTCCAGGTAATCTTCAATACGCATAAGCTGGTTGTATTTTGCAATTCTGTCAGATCTGCTCATGGATCCTGTTTTTATTTGTCCTGCTTCCAGTGCTACAACCAAATCTGCAATAAAACTGTCTTCTGTTTCACCTGATCTATGTGAGACTACAGCTGTATATCCAGCTCTTTTTGCCATTTCCACAGCTTCAAATGTTTCAGTAAGTGTTCCTATCTGGTTCACTTTTATTAATATAGAATTGGCAACTCCAAGTTCGATACCTTTTTCAAGACGTTTTGTATTTGTTACAAAAAGATCATCACCGACAATCTGAATCTTTTTTCCACTTAATTCGGTATGAATTTTCCATCCGTCCCAATCGTCTTCTGCCATTGCGTCTTCCATGGAGATAATAGGATATTTGTCTACCCATTCATCCCAGTATTTTGCCATTTCCTCAGATGAAAGTTCTCTTCCGTCAGATTTTTTGAAAACATATTTTTTCTTGTCTGTATCATAAAATTCTGAAGATGCAGGATCCAGGGCAATAAATACATCCTTTCCGGCTTTATATCCTGCAGCAGTAATTGCTTCCAGGATAACTTCGACAGCTTCTTCATTTGATTTAAGATTGGGAGCAAAGCCTCCCTCGTCTCCAACATTTGTATTATAGCCCTTACTTTTAAGTATGTTTTTCAGGTTATGAAAAATTTCAGCTACCATTCTTACTGCTTCTCTAATACTTCCTGCTCCAACAGGCATAACCATAAATTCCTGAAAATCAACAGAGTTGTCTGCGTGGGATCCCCCATTAAGAATATTTGACATTGGAACCGGAAGAGTGCATGAGTGATATGCACCAAGGTATTTAAATAAAGGTACACCCAGAAAATCTGCAGCGGCTCTGGCTGTTGCCATGGATACACCCAGAATTGCATTGGCTCCAAGTTTACTTTTGTTTTCTGTACCATCCAGTTCAATCATTGTACGGTCTATATCTACCTGATCCAATGCATCAAGGCCAATGAGTTCAGCAGCAATAATGTTATTTACATTATCTACAGCATTTAAAACCCCTTTTCCCATAAAACGGGATTTATCGTTATCCCTAAGCTCTACTGCTTCGTGAACACCGGTTGAAGCTCCGGAAGGAACAGCGGCTCTTCCCATAGATCCGTCTTCCAGAATAACATCTACTTCAATAGTAGGATTCCCTCTGGAATCAAGAATCTCTCTGGCTTCAATAAATTCAATAATACTCATTTTGCCTCTCCTATAATTAATTACTTAATTCTTCTTATTTTTAAAATATCGTATTTATAAATTAAACAGTCAAGTCTGGATTGGGAAAACTTGACCTTTTAATGCTCTCCTCGATACAATTGCCCTTCGATACGATTGCTTTGTATTCCTGGCCGGAGTAGAATACCTGTATAAATTTGCAATCACTCAGGGCGCAGTTGTTGTGCAACCCGGTAATCGAGTGTTTTTGCCCTTGTCCTCCGTAGAGACCAGGTCTGGTCTCGAAGGGTGCAAAAATGTATCGAGATACCGGTTGTCGGGGAGGCATTCGTATGGGAAAAATATTATTCCAATTAACACCTGAAATTATTGATATGATTATTTTTGCAATGGAAAACCAGGCTGATGAGTATTATGTTGATATTAAAACAGGTGATGTTTTATCAGAATCACAGGCTGAAGAAGAATATGATGATGAATATATTAATTCTTTTACTGTTCCTGTTCCTGATTGGTTTTCTTCTGACGGTTTTCAGTTAATGGAAAGTTTTGTTGCTGCTATGCACAACCCTGTATATGAGGATCAACTTAGAAAAATATTATCCGCCGGGAAAGGAGCTTTTAGAAACTTCAAGAATACAGTTAAAGAGCATGAATCCTTGACACAGCAGTGGTACCGGCATAAAGAAAATATTATGAGCTCCAGGGTAATTGAATGGTATAATTTAAACAGTGAAATACTTAAATACAAGGATATTAATGAGAATACTGATGAAACTGATAATCTTATTTCCTCGGATTTTATTTTTTTAGAAGGAGACTCAAAATGGCAGGACGTATTCAAAGAAAAATATTCTGAAGCAGTAAATGAAAGTCTTTCCGGGCTCGACTCATTTTATGCTGATTATATTATCAGCCGAAATGAATATTATTCCAATTTACCTGGGAATATCCCATTACTTATTTGTGCAGAAACTATTAGTGGTGAATTTGCAGGTTTTATAAGCGGATATATTTTTAAATCAAATTTAAACCCTTCATCCTTTGCTCTTGCAAATGCTGTATGGGTTGAAAAATTATACCGTGGTCTTGGTCTTGCCAAATCTTTAATTGATAAATATTTTATACTCGCACAAAAAAATAATGCAGAGAAAATTATCTTTGAACTACCTGAATCCAATTCTGTTCTTAATTCCACTCTGGATGCAAGAGATTTGTCAGTTCTATTAACTACCAGAGTAGTAACTCTGTGAATTATGTGATTATTTTAACAAATGATCAAAATTTAGTTGCATGTCATCCTTTAATAGTTTACAATTCCTGTTAATATAATTTCATTAAAGGAGAAAATATGAAAAAATTATTAATCGCAGTATTAATGATTGCTGTTGCTTTCTCAGTGTTTGCTGGTGGTAACAAGGATAACTCAACGGCAGCTGCTGCTGCAGAACCGGTTGTATTTAGTTTTAATAATGGAACTGAACCTCAGTCCCTGGACCCTGGAAACATCGAAGGTGTTCCGGAACATAGATTATACATGGCACTTTTTGAAGGTCTTGTAAGTTATGATCCTGCAACCCTCGATCCTAAACCGGGTCTTGCTGAAAGCTGGACTATTTCTGATGATGGTCTTACTTATACATTTAAACTTAGAAAATCCAACTGGTCGGATGGGACTCCTATAACAGCTCAGACAGTTGTAGACTCATGGCTTAGATTTTTAAGCCCCGAATTGGCTGCAGTTTATGCATATCTTCCAGGTATGATTATTAAGGGTGCAAATGATTACAACTCCGGTAAAGCCGGACCTGAATCTGTAGCAATTCGAGCTTTGGATGACTATACCTTTCAGTTTGAATTAACTGGACCAGCTCCTTACGCTCTTGGTATGTTAACACACTATGCTTTTGCAGTAGTTCCTATGCATGTTATTGAAAAATTTGGTGACAAATGGACAATGCCGGAAAATTTTGTAAGCAATGGTCCTTACAAGCTTACCAGCTGGGAACCACACGAAAAAATAGTTATGGAAAAAAGCGATACATACTGGGATAAAGACGCAGTTAAAATTGATAAAATTATTGCATATCCTATTGAAGATGAAAATACAGCTCTTAACATGTACAAACAGGGTGATCTTGACTGGGTAATGACAGTACCGGATGCTCAGCTTGATCAGATGAAACTTGATCCTACATATGTAACAAACCCAACTTTTATTACCTACTACTATGAATTTAATACAACAAAAGCTCCATGGAACAATCCTGATGTAAGAAAAGCTCTTGCAATGGCAATTGACAGACAGGAACTTGTAGACAAAGTTACCCGTGGAGGTCAGTTCCCTGCATATGGTTTAACTCCTCCTCTTGCCAATTATCCAAAGGTAGTTGCGTTTAAGGAAGATTTTGATGCAGCAAAGGCTCTTCTTGCAAAAGCAGGCTTTCCTGATGGAAAGGGATTTCCGAAAGCAACTATTCTTTATAATACTTCTGAAGGTCATAAGAAGATTGCAGAATATGTACAGCAGAAATGGAAAGAAGTTCTTAATATTGATGTGGATATTGAAAATCAGGAATGGGCAACTTATCTTGATAACAGACAGAATCAGAATTTTGATATTGCCAGAGCAGGTTGGCAGGGTGATTATATAGATCCTAATACTTTCTTAACAGATCTTTTATACTCAACAGCAGGTAACAATGATGGTCGATTTAATGATCCAAAGTATGATGCTCTACTGGATAAGGCTGCAACAATGCCCGAAAGTAAAGCAAGATACGATGTACTTCGTCAGGCTGAGGAAATTGCAATTGGTCAGGATATGGCTATTATTCCATTCTACTATTATTCCACAGCAAACTGGATTGATACAAATGTATGGGGCGGTTGGACTCCAACAATTCTCGATGTACATCCCTGGAAAGGTATGTTCAAAAAATAAAGCTTATTTGTAAGCCACAAGCTGCCCTGTTTAAAGGGCAGCTTTTTTAATAGAGCCGCTTTAAAAACAATAACTGATTACCCTGAAAAGGGATTCTAAGCGGCTCAAAATGCAGGAAATTGTAAAACTCTTCGAGTTTTGTAATTTCCTTAATAAAAAGTAATTAAAAATTACGTTTTAGATATATTTGATATATTGAAAAACTGATGTCTTAAATATATTATGTGTTGTAAAGTTTACATTTAATCATTTTCCAATAAAAGAGGTTTTTGATGTCAAAATATATACTTCGTAGAGCCCTGGGGCTTATACCAACGATGTTTATAATAGTTACAATCTGTTTCTTTTTTATCAGATTGGCTCCAGGTGGACCCTTCTCAAGAGAGAAGAAAATTGATCCGCAAATTTTAAAAAATATACAAGCCAAGTATCATATGGATGAGCCCATTCTTGTGCAGTATGTCAGATATCTTGGAGAGGTGGTCAGAGGAGATTTGGGTCCTTCTTATAAGTATAAAGACTATGATGTTAATTATTTTATTAAAAAAAGTCTTCCCAGATCTTTACTTTTAGGGACACTTGCTCTGTTGATTGCTGTTGTAATGGGTATGGGTGCTGGCATGTTATCTTCTCTTCGGCAGAATACCTGGGTTGATTATTTGTCTATGTCCGTTGCTGTTGTTGGTATTTCTGTTCCACTTTTTGTAATAGGCCCGGTACTGATGTATATCTTTGCCATAAAAATGAATATTCTGCCTACATCCGGATGGATAGATGAACAGGGCTTTAAAGCTTTAATAATGCCTGTAATTACTCTTTCTCTTCCATACTTTGCAACAGTTGCCAGGCTTTCCAGGGCGAGTTTTCTTGAATCCCTTAGATCCGACTATGTTCGAACTGCCAGAGCCAAGGGATTAAAAACTTCTGTTATAATGTTTAAGCATGTTCTAAAAGGTGCTTCTCTTCCTGTTGTAAGTTATTTGGGGCCTGCTTTTTCGGGTATTATAACCGGGTCTATTGTAATCGAGCAGATCTTTAGAATACCGGGTATTGGTCATCATTTTATACAATCAGCCTTTAACAGGGACTATACAATGATATTGGGAACAGTAATAGTATATTCCCTTATTCTGGTATTGATGAACTTTTTGGTGGATGTCCTTTATGGCTTTCTCGATCCCCGAATATCATACAAGTAAAGGAGCTGATGATGTCGAATCCAACAATAAATACAACAGTAAAAAATACCAATACGGTTCTTAATGAATTTAATCAGCCTGTTAATGGTGTTAGTTTATGGCAGGATGCATGGAGAAGGCTTAAGAAAAATCATATGGCAATGGCTGCCCTGGTAATGATAATCTTTTATGCTGTCATATCTCTTTCTGCACCTATCCTCCCTATTCATTCCTATAAGCAGCAGGTTCTTGAGCATCAATTTTTACCGCCTTCTACAAGACCTGCTGGTGAGCTTATGTATGAAAGACAGAATTATTTATTACGTGCTATGGCAAAGAAAGAAGGTCGTTCAAAGTTAAATGCAGTTGAATTAAAAAAATTATCAGATCTGAAAGCCAGTATAGATACTGAGAAAAAAGTGCTTCTTACTGGTAAGGAAGTTCTTGTTCATCACAGGGTTTATTTACTTGGTACCGATTCTTTAGGAAGGGATGTTCTGGCACGAATAATTTATGGAGGTCAGGTATCTATACTTATTGGTCTTCTGGGAGCACTAACTGCAGTATTGATCGGTGTAGTTTATGGAGCCTTTTCCGGATACATAGGTGGTACATTAGACTCTTTGATGATGCGCTTTGTTGATATTATGTATTCTCTTCCATATATGCTGCTTGTTATTATCTTTATGGCTGTTTTTGGCAGAGCTATGTCAAATCTCTTTTTTGCCCTGGCTTTTGTAAGTTGGCTGACCATAGCAAGGGTTGTAAGAGGGCAGATAATGTCTCTTAAAAATTCAGAATATGTGGAAGCCGCCAGATCCAGTGGAGCCGGAACAGTACGAATTGTATTTCGTCATCTTATTCCTAATACAGCAGGTGTAATTATTGTATATACAACTTTACTTGTTCCATCCTTTATTATGCTTGAAGCGTTTCTGTCCTTTCTGGGACTTGGTGTTCAGGCTCCTTTTGCTTCCTGGGGAGTTCTAATCCAGGATGGTGTTTATGCAATGACAACCTATCCCTGGCTGTTGTGGTTTCCTGCTGCTGCAATGACTCTTTTTCTGTTTTCAATGAACTTTCTTGGAGATGGTCTTAGAGATGCACTGGATCCCCAGAGTAAGAATAAACTATAAAGATGGAGAATCCTAATATGAATAACGATGTAATTCTAAAGGTTGATGGTTTAAAAACCTATTTTAATACTGACGACGGAATAGTTAAAGCAGTAGATGGGGTCTCCTTTGAGCTGAAAAAAGGGGAGACACTGGGAATTGTTGGTGAATCAGGTTCGGGAAAGTCGGTAACTAATCTTTCACTTATGAAGTTAATCCCCTCTCCCCCGGGGAAAATAATGGCAGGTACTGCAATTTTTAAGGGAGAGTCAGATATTCTTAAAATGAATGAAGATGAGATGAGAAAGCTCAGAGGCAATAAAATTGCTATGATTTTTCAGGATCCTATGACCAGTCTAAATCCTTTTCTTCGTATTTCAACACAAATGATTGAAACTCTGGTTCTTCATCAGAATATGGATAAAAAAGAGGCCCTTGCAAAATCCATAAGTATGCTGGATATGGTTGGTATTCCCAATGCGGAAAAGCGTGTATTTGACTATCCCCATCAGTTTTCCGGTGGAATGCGCCAGAGGGTAATGATTGCTATGGCTCTAAGCTGCGATCCGGAAATACTTATTGCAGATGAACCTACCTCCGCTCTGGATGTAACCATCCAGGCACAGATACTGGAGCTTATACAGTCACTTTCAAAGCGACTGGGTACAGCTGTTATTATGATTACTCATGACCTGGGAGTTGTTGCAGGAATGTGTGATTATGTTGTTGTAATGTATGCAGGGAGATTAGTTGAACGTGGTACAAATGATGAAATATTTGATGATCCAAAACACCCTTATACACAGGGTTTAATTAGATCTGTACCAAGACTTGATAAACCTGTGGAAGGAAGACTCTTTTCGATAGAAGGGCAGCCGCCTAATGTAATTGACTTGCCCGAGTGCTGTCCCTTTCATCCAAGATGTCAAAAGGCCATGGATAAGTGCAGGACATCAACTCCCGGGGTGACAATATTAGAGAATAACAGAGAAGTTCGATGCTTTCTGTATGAAGAGGAAAAATAGATGAGTGATAATAGTAAGCTTCTGGAAGTAAATAATCTAAAAATGCATTTCCCTATGCAGAGCAGTGGGCTTTTTAAGAAAAAAGTGGGCTCTATTCGTGCTGTTGATGGAATAGATTTTGAAATTAATAACGGAGAAACCCTGGGTCTTGTTGGTGAATCAGGTTGTGGTAAATCGACAACGGCACGAGCAATAGCCCAGCTGCATAAACCAACATCCGGAGAAGTTTTATTGGAAGGTACGGATATTATAAAAGTTGGAAAACATGCTATGTTAAAAGCCCGTATGGGTATGCAGATGATTTTTCAGGATCCTTATGCCTCACTTAATCCACGTATGACAGCTGGTAATATTATATCCGAACCCCTGCAAATATACAAAAACAGAGGCATGCTTAATATCACAAAAGCTGAAATTGTGGAGAAAATTGAAACTCTTATGGAGAAAGTTGGATTATCTCATCATTTTCGAAATAGATATCCTCATGAATTTTCGGGTGGTCAGAGACAGAGGATAGGGGTTGCAAGAGCTCTTGCTCTTAATCCTAAGTTAATACTTGCAGATGAACCTGTAAGTGCGCTGGATGTTTCAATTCAGTCACAAATTTTAAACTTACTTACAGACCTTCGGGATGAACTGAACCTTTCCTATCTGTTTATTGCCCATGATCTGGCTGTAATTCAGCATATTAGTGATAGAATTGCTGTAATGTATCTTGGAAAAATTATGGAAGTTTCCAGGTCTGCAGCTCTCTACAAAACACCTCTCCATCCCTACACAGTTGCATTGCTTTCAGCCGTCCCAATTCCGGACCCAAAAATAGAGAGGGAGAGGAAAAGAATAATTTTAACAGGAGATGTTCCTTCTCCGGATAAGGAAAGACATAATTGTTATTTTTACGATCGATGTCCGCAAAAAATGGATAAGTGCAAAACCCGTTTACCTGCATTGGTCGATATGGGAGACGGTCATAAGGTTGCATGTTTTCTTCATCATGATAAGGATGCTGAGTAATCGAGATAACTATCAGCTGTCTATTGCAAGCTCTTTTCCACAGTAGGCAGCTATTTTTTGTGCGTTTTCTGTTAAATCTGAACTATTGGTTCTTCCTGTTATAATATCAATGTCCAGGACTTTACCGTTTTTTAGAATTAGTGAAAATTTAATCATTTTTTTTCTAATACGGTTAAGTTTTCCTTCCTTTCCTGTATGGGATTCCCCTGTTATTTTAAATATTTCAGCTTCTTCTATTTTGTATTTAGTTTTTTTATTAATAAAAATCAGCCCAAAAATATAAACTATTTTCCCAGTCGATTTATTAAAAATCCACTTTTCCTCATATAATCCGCCTGCAATACAGGCAGAAAAAATTAGAAAAGCTATCCATTGTCCTGAAGCCCAGATTCCGGATGTAATAATTCCACCTGCAATAAGAATAGCAATAAATAAAAATAATATCCTAAACCATACAGGCAGAACAAGATTTAACGTGCCATCTTTTTTTTCTTTTAATGAAAAACTCATTCCAAACACTTAAATTTCTCCATGCACACAAAAGTAAGGCCAGCCCTGTACTTATTTTTTGGTACAAATTATTAATTTATCTTAATTACTGACACTGCATTTCCTCTGCTGTTATAAGCTTTTTTAGGATTTTTAGGGTCCTGCACTGAAACCCCATCTGCAATAAACTTATAGTAATGGATACCCGGTGACAACCTTAGGGATATTTTATAGGTTCCGGGATGTTCCCTATCCTCTTTCATTTTAAACATAAAAGGATCCCAGTTGTTAAAGTTTCCCGAAAGATAAACGTTTTTA
>JALTGJ010000276.1 GCA_027077185.1 Spirochaetales bacterium
TCACAAGATATAGGTTTGGAAGTAAAAAACTGGACTGCTTTTGACAGACAATCAGGTCGGAAGGTTCTTGATAATATATCACTGAATGTAAAAAAAGGGGAGATTGTAGGACTAGCCGGACTTATTGGTGCAGGCAGGACCGAGTTTGCCAGAAGCATATTTGGTAATCCTGATGATTATACTATTAATGGACAGATCTTAATAAAAGGTGAAGAAAAAACTTTTAACCATCCTGAAGAAGCAATTGCTTCGGGTCTTGCCTATGTGTCTGAAGACAGGAAGGCAAATGGTTTAATTCTTATACAGGATGTGAAACAAAATATAACAATAGCAAACCTGAAAGAGATTGAGAAAAAACTGGTTATTGATGATAATGCGGAAATTCTAATAGCTCGAAAATATAAGGAAGCTTTAAGTATTAAAACACCTTCTCTTGAACAGAAAGTTAATAAGTTAAGTGGTGGAAATCAACAAAAGGTTTCACTGGCAAAATGGTTATTTGTCAATCCTCTGATAATGCTCCTTGATGAACCTACACGGGGTATAGATGTAGGAGCAAAATATGAGATATATACTCTGATGAACAAACTGGTTTCCCAGGGTATGTCTATTATAATGATATCCTCCGAGCTACCGGAAATATTGGGTATGAGTGATAGAATTTATGTTGTGTCTGAAGGAAAAATATCCGGGGAAATGCCTACCAATAAGGCAACCCAGGAAAATATTATGCATTTAGCAACAAATTAAGGAGCAATAAAAATGGCTTTTAAAGAATTAGGAACAGAACTGCGAAAAAATATCCGTGATTATGGAATGTACATCGCTCTGTTAATAATATTCATAATCTTTTCTATTACTACCCATGGTATATTTATTTCTTCAAGAAATATAAGTAATCTGATGAATCAGACAGGTTATATCGCAGTTATTGCAGTAGGAATGACTCTTATTATTGTTATTCGGCATATTGATCTTTCTGTTGGCTTTCTCTCCGGATTTCTTGGTGCAATATCTGCAATTGCTATGGTTTCATGGCATCTGCCGGTCTTTGTTGTAATTCCAATGGTATTATTCTTTGGTTTAATTGCAGGGTTAATTACTGCATATCCTGTAGCAAAATTAGGAATACCAGCATTTGTAGCATCCCTTGCCGGATGGCTGATTTACAGAGGAGCATTGCTTCTGGCAACTTTAAAGACAGGTACTATAATAATTCCAAATAAGGCTTTCAATGCTATTGGAAATGGATTTATTCCTGATATTTTTGCTTCTGATAAATTTTTACCTCATACTCATAAACTTACTCTTTTCCTTGGTCTTTTATTTATAGTATGGCTAATTTACAGTTCTGTTAAAGCTCGTAAGAGTAAACAAAATTATAATTTTGAAATTATCTCTTTAGATATTTTTATACTAAAGCAGGTATTTGTTTCAATTCTAATAGCTCTGGTAACCTGGGTAATGGCAGGATATAATGGAATATCCTGGACACTTGCTATTGTTATTGTTGTAGTTGCAGTTTATCATTTTGTTACGACAAAAACAGTAATTGGACGACATATCTATGCCGTTGGTGGTAATCCTGAAGCTGCAGAGTTAAGCGGAATAAATGTAAAAAAGATTACTTTTATTGTCTTTGGATCTATGGGTATGCTGGCAGCTCTATCAGGTATTTTGTATGCATCACGCCTACAGTCTGCGACTACAACTGCAGGGACACTATTAGAGCTTGATGGTATTGCATCTGCTTTTATTGGTGGTGCTGCTGTTGCAGGTGGTGTTGGAAGTATTGTTGGTTCTTTGCTGGGAGCAATAGTATATACATCATTAACCAGTGGTATGAATTTAATGGGCATTGATATTTCATCTCAATATATTGTTCGTGGTGCTGTTCTGGCCGGAGCTGTAATTTTTGATGTTGCAACCAGTAAAATTAAACAGTAAATTGTAATAAGTGTCAGAATGGTTTGTTCTGACACTTAAAATAAAAACGAAGATTGAAAGTTTAGATATGAGAAATAGTGAATATGACAGCTTCGGCCCCTGGATATACGAAATATCTGAAGATTATCCTGTTCCTGAACTGTTTATTAAATATGTTAAAAACTCTGAACAACCAATTTTTAGTATTAAAATTCCCCGTCAAATTGAAAGACGAAAAGCTCGCCCGGGCATGCCTCTTTATGACTATGTTATAAATCTGTACAAAACAGATATCCTTATTCTTAAAAGAGATGGTGATAAGATAATATCAAATTCGTATTTATATGAAAAAATTGAATGTATTCAAAATCAGGTTGATCTTCTTAAAGGAAATTTACGAATAGTTATGTCTGACCTGGTCTATAATTTGCCTTATAATACTGTTTCTGAGAACATTATTATTCATATGCTGGAGATAATAAGGCAGTGGTATACCGTTGGATCATCCTGTAAAATTCCGGAGGACAGTATTGTTGATACTTCAAAAATACTATTGAGTTTTTATTTCGATGCTCTGGTCGATGAAGAAAAAATACAAAATCCTGGATTTAAGATCTTATCTTACCAGGAAGAAAGTTCTGTCAGTCTATATGAAAAAGGTGTTTGTAGAAAATTACAGAATAGACTCCTTGGTAAAAAGCTGCTTGAATCCCTTCATCTATCTGATGGCAGGGAACTTATCATTATTAGTAGAGGTATACCCTTTAAACGTAGAAATCAGGCAGTTTACAGTAAGGAGACTTATTATGTTCCAATCAATAAAATTAAGGGTATAGTGTGGAAAGATGATCAGAGGAATTCGGCAATATCGAATATGACAATAATAACTTCCAATAATAGTTACAAAATATCTTTCCACGGAAAAAATATTTCAATTCCAGGCTATGACCTTTTTTTACGAAAAGCGATAAAAATTTTTGCTGATTCAATTTAATTAACTCCTGGCAGCAGTAGACCTTCTATAAGTCTGACCTGTATAATACCGCTTGAATTTATCAAATATCAGAATCTGCCGATTTTAAAAATAAGAGTATAAATTGAAAAATATAAGCGAATATAAAAAAGAAACCTCTGTTTTTGAGCTGTCTGCTCATTTGTACGAGAAAATTATCAATGGGAAAATCAAAACTTTTTCTGAACTTAAGGAATACAGTTCTGTGATTCCCAGGG
>JALTGJ010000277.1 GCA_027077185.1 Spirochaetales bacterium
AAGCGATTATAGGGGGAATGTATAAATAATGTTACCAAAATTATTTCAGGTATATCCCACTAAAAATTATTCAGTACATCTTTATTATGATAATGGTGAAATAAAAGTTTATGATTGTAAATGGATTTTAAAAGAGGGGGGGCTTTTTAAGAAACTGCATAATCCTGATATTTTTGTTCAGTTGTGTACAGTTATGAACGGAACTCTTGCCTGGGATGTTTCCGGGTTCAGAGATCCTTATAATTGTATTGATATCTGTCCGGACACTGTCTATCAGGATAGTGTCAGAACCCAAATAGATCCGTTAAAAAATTCAGCTTAGATTTTGAATGTGTCGATATTCATAGAAATTGAATCCTGACAATGTTCATATTAAAAGAATATCCTTACTTATCAATATCTTACGGAGGTGCTTGATGATTGTATTAAACAATAACTATGATTTGGTTCAGGCTCTTTCAGGAAGTCCTTCCCTTTATTAGAAAGCTTTTCTGTTTTCGCCTCACCACTCATTAAAGAGCTTATTCGCCAGTTACAGTGTTTTAAATTAGAAAAGAAGTATTTCCTAAGGTATAAATCCTACCAAAAGCACTTAAATGAAATTAAGTATCAACAAAGAAGGGGTGATATCCGCCTTGAAATGATTGAAAAATCTAAATGGAAAACTATTCATAAGGAATACCAGAAATTTGGAAGGAAAAAGGGCCAATAATTATTATATTTATAAGTAATTGTAATTATTATTAATAAATATAGTATTTATTATTGATTAATATAGCAATAAGGTTTACCGTTTTACTATTAAACTACAAAGGGAGAATTATATGAAAAAAATTATTATTACTTTGTTTATTCTAAGTCTGTTAAGTGTAGGCCTGTTTGCAAATGGCGGTGCAGAAGATCTTAATCCGACAGCAGCATCCGATTTTGCAGGATATCAATCATGGACAAAGGTTAATTCGGAAACTATTACCGGGGATATAACCGGTGTACTTGCAGGTGCACATGAAAGGTCTAAAGGATTTAGGGAAATTTATGTAAATAATATTGGTAAGCCTGTTGAGTTTGGTGAAGCTGATTATCCCTATCCTGTAGGCAGTATTATTGTAAAAGAATCATATAAAAACAAAAATGGCAGCAAAGGTGCTCTAAGTAATTTAACCATTATGGTAAAAAGAGAAAGTGGTTATTCCAGTGATTATGGGGATTGGGAATATATTATGACCGATTCCAAGGGTTCCATAAAGAGCCAGGGTGCAATGGGCTCATGTATTGCATGCCATGCAAAGGGTTCAGACAAAGATTTTACTTTTATTGACTCAAAAATGTAGAACTTAATAAAAACAGCTTTTACAAAGAAGGTAAAAGCTGTTTTAATTTTCTATTCTTTAACACCTCCGGCAGATAAGCCTCCTGCAAGATTTTTTTGAATAGCCATAAACAGAACAATTACAGGAACTGCAGTCATCATTGATGCTGCCATTATTCTGTCCCATATTGCATTCTTGGATATAAAAAGAGTTTTTAGTCCAATTGGCAGGGTCTGCAGCTTTTCAAAGCCTCTAAGAAATACGGAAGCAAATAAATATTCATTCCATGCAATCATAAAACTGTAAACAAATACTGTTACAATTGCAGAAAATGACAGAGGAACAATAATTTTCCAGATTGTTTCGAATCTCCCTGCACCTTCCATCATAGCAGCTTCTTCAATGGAAAAAGGAATTGTTCTAAAATAATTCCCAAGCATGTATAAAGAGACAGGCAGTGTCTGAACCATATAGATAATAATAAGTGAGACAAATGTTCCTGTTTTTGTGCTTAGAAAGCCCATATTTACAAACATCTTATAAAGAGGAATAAGGAGAATAATTCCACCGAACATGTATACAAATAAAATACCTCTCTGAATGGTTGATCTCCCTTTATACTGCATACGGCTGAATGAGTATGCACCCAGAATAGCAATGGCTACAGAAATTAGTGCTGCTGTGGCAGCTAATGCAAGAGAGTTTCCAAAATATCGAAAAAATGGAAATACACCACTTGTATCCCGGTATTTTGCAATAATAGCTTTTCTTTGGGCATTTGTCAGATCAGGTGTTTCATCCAATAGTGTTTTTATAGATTCGGGTAGATTTTTTTCGGATTGACCAATATTAAGAAGTTCCTTGTAGGCTTCAAGGTTTATCTGTGTAGGTATAAGCGATGGATTGCCCCAGTCCCACTGATATTTTAAAGAAGTTGAGAGCATTTGAATAAAGGGGAAAATTGAGAAAAAAACTATAGTAAGTATAAGCAGTAAAAATCCTGCACGGTTTAGAAAGCTTTTATTTTTTACCATTTTAATACCTTCTTTACATAGAATAGAATAAACCCAATTAATAAAAGGAACTGGATAACTGCTAAAGCTGATCCCTGTCCCATCTCCATAGCTCCTGTAAATGCTTTAAAATAAGTATAAACAGACAGAACCTTGACGTTTTCAGTTAACAGGTATATTTCTTCAAATTTGTTAAAGTTCCAGATAATTCTTAACAGAACTATTGCCCCAATAACAAAATAAACTTCAGGGAATGTAATATTTCTAAACTTTTCCCATGCATTTGCACCATCAATTTCCGCTGCTTCATAGAGAGTTGCATCAATGGCCTGCAGACGTGAGAGTATCATTAAATAGGCGAAAGGAAAGCCTTTCCAGATACTAAAAATTATTGCAACCCATACTGCAGCTCCTGGGGTTCCAATTAAATTAAACCTTTCTGAAAACAATCCCAGTTTTTCATAGCCTATATCCATAAAAATACCATTTACAGGATCAAAAATAAATTTCCATGCAAAAACAACAGAAATAACTGGTGCCACGTAGGGAAGAAGAATTAAACTTCTGACCAGCCCCCTTAAAGGGAATTCCTTGTTCATGGCTACTGCAACTATTAATCCAAAAAGAGTTGTTCCTATAGTTGTGAAAACAACGTATATTATGGTGGTAAGTACTGCATTCCAGAAACTGGGATCCAGTGCAACATTACTGTAGTTATCCAGGCCAATATAAGTGTTCCCTCCTTCCAGGTTAACATCGAAAAAACTTAAATAGATGTTATAAATTATTGGGTATAAAATAAGAGAAAGAATTATAATTGCAGCAGGAGCAATAAGAGCCCATCCAAGGACACTTTCTCTCTGCTGTCTGTTTAAGATTTTTCTATTTACCAGTTCCATTGCTGCTCCTGTAGCTGTTCTTTCTAAAGTAAAGAACAGCTGAATTTACAGTGAAAAAAACTGCCCGGACAGATCCGGACAGTTTATTGTAATATAAAATTTTACTTGACAAGTTTCTCCATTTCACTTTCTGCCCATGTCATGGAGCTGTCAACATCAGTTCCTTCCTGAGTAATTTTGTACAGCATCTGAGGAATAATCTGCTGAGCAGTAATTAAGCTTGCTGCTTCCATTCTGTTTCCGTCAACTATACTAAAGGTTTCAATGCTGTCCAGCCCCTGGATAATTTCTGCCATTTTTTCCGGGCCGTAATGTTTAAATATCCCTTTAGGATCATTCTGGAATCTGGGATTTGTAGAGATTGACTTAAGCATTGGGTTCATACCTCCCGGAGCCATATGAAGAAAAGTTATATAGGCATTCTGGGTATAAAGATAGTTGATAAACTTTTCTGCTGCTGCTGTAACAGCTGCATCTTTCTGTTTAAAAAGTCCAAGGGAAACAACAGTTCCGTAACCTGCGGATGATTTATGTGTCATTATTGGAGCAAGTTTTGTGTTGTCTACAAGTTTTGGATCGAAACCTGAACCCTTTAAATCTGAAAAATTCTCAGATGTTAAAGATCCTGCGGCTACTTCCTGCAGTGCTAAATCATCCATTATATAAGTGGAGTAGTAGAACATTGCCAGTTTACCCTGAAGATAGTAGTCCCTTGCTCTCCATGTCTGGGGTCCGGGAGGATTATATTTTGCAAGTTCAGCATAGAACTCTACAGCTTCTTTCATTTCAGGAGAATTAAAAATTAATTTACCATTTTTATCGAACAGAGCAGCATTATTTGACATTGCAATAGGTGTAAAGCACTGTTCTGTATAACCCTCTGCTTTTGTTCCTACCAGGATTCCATACTGGTTTTCATCCGGTTTATAAAAATATTTTGCAGCTTTTAGTGTGGCTTCCCAGGTTGTAGGTGGTTCCAATCCAGCTTTTTTAAACCAGTCTGCTCTGTACCATATACCCTGAACCCATCCGTGGTAGGGAAGAGCATAATATCCGTCTTTTGCACTGGTTTCCAAAACCTTTAAAGCTCCGGTATAGAACTTATCCTTGCCAATACCATTTACAATATCAGTTGCAGCACTTATATCCAATATTCCTTCTACTCCAAATGATACTGCTGTTTCTGCTGGTGCTTCAAAAAGAGCAGGAAGTGTTCCTGCGGCTGCAGATGTCTGTACATTTGTTGCAAGAACATTTTCATCAACTGCAACGAGGTTTATGGATACATCAGGATAGAGTGTTGTAAATGTATCAATTAATACCTGAATTGTTGCCATTCTGTCTGATTGGGTTTCTGTGGTCCAGAAATCGAATGATACTGGTCCTTCAGTTTTTGTTTCTTCTGCGCCATTGGCAAATACACTCAGGGGCAGCAAGATTAAGAGAGATGCTAAAATGATTAATATCATTTTTTTCATAATAGACTCCTTTGCTTAGTTATTTTTTTTATTTTAGAATTGGATGGTTTTGAACACAACATCATTTTAGTACTGTTGTGGTACTAATTTTATAGTACTGGTACTATAAAGACTTTGCTGCTTTTGCAAGTTTAATTGCTGAATCTCTGTCATGTATGCCTAATTTTGAATAAATACTGCTAATATGATTTTTTACAGTCTGTTCCGCAATAAAAATTTTAGATGAAATTTCTGTATTGGTCAAATTTTCTGCTACCAGGAATAGTAATTCCTGCTCTCTTTTGCTTAGGAGTTTTATTTTATTTTTAGCGTATTCCGGTTCAATGATGGTTCTGCTTTCTCCTCCGTAATCCATTAATTTTACCATAATTTTGGGCGACATTTGAATGGTACCATGGTTCATAGCCCTAATGGAATTGATAAGATCATGAGGGGGTACATCTTTAAGCATATATCCCGCAGCTCCGTACTCCAGAGCCTTATGAACATAAGTATCATCGTCAAAAGTAGTCAGCATCATAATTTGAATTTCCGGGTATTTCCGGTGCAGAATTTTAACAGTTTCAACTCCATCCATATCCGGCATTCTAACATCAAGGAGGATAATATCCGGTATTTGTTTTTTGACAATTTTTAAGGCTTCGACTCCAGTATGTGCAATATTAATGACTGAGATATCATCTGCAAGAGTTTCCAGAACAGTTTTCAGGCTTTCAATAAACAGTACCTGATCATCAACCAGCAGAACCTTAATCTTTTCCATTATCAAACTCCAGTGGAATATCAGCAATAATTTTAAAACCGTCATCTACATTTCTAACTTCCAGATTGCCTCCAATATCAGATATTCTTTCTCTCATACCAGATACACCAATCCCTTCTATAATATCATCAGCCCCAATTCCGTTATCATGAATAGTTAAACGTAAAAAATTTTCTAAAATCCAGAAATTAATTCTTATAACTGTTGCCATACCATGACGGAATGCATTAGTCATTCCTTCCTGTATTGTCCGAAAAATAATAGCATCTATTCTTTCATTTGTAAAACCGGATAAATTACCATATTCAACCTTAATATCAATACCCGTAGCCTGTTGAAAAACAGAAACCAGTTCTTCTATCATATCTATGCCATAGGCTTTTACAATTTTTTCATTTCTAAGGTGGCGAAGAGCGGCTCTGGTTTCTGTAAGCCCTTTTTGAGCCTGATTTCTTGCAGTCAGTAAAATTTTTTTTCTTTTTTCTTTTTTGTCATCTTCCAGGAGGGATGCTGCTTCCATCATCATAATAATATTTGTAAGAACATATCCCACAGTATCGTGTATTTCTCTGGAAACTCTTTTTCTTTCCTCTATTAAAGTTTGGATTTCCAGATTGTTAACGTAACTTTGAAACCCAATATTTGCATCGGTTAATTGTGTTATAGCAGAATCAAGATGTTCAATTTTTTCAGTTTTTTTATGGCTTCCAGTGTAACTGCTTTTTAACATAAGAGAAACTACAATCAGTACCAAACTGTATCCGGATACAGCCAGTAAATTATGAAATGATACACCTGAAATATTTTTCTGCCAGGCGGATACATCTCCCTGGGTTATTATGAAACCAGTAAATATAACTATTTGAATTATTATATTGCCTGGTTTGGGTAGGGAAAACGAAATTTCAATTATAAGAGCAGAGTATAATACTAATTCTATACCAATATATGAACCCAGGGGATACCCTATAAGAAATAATAATACATAACGAACTATGATAATAAGTAATCCTGATCTGGATTCTTTACTAAAAAATAACAGAATGCTTGTTAAAACTGAAAGCAGCAGAAGTATATAAAATTGATGCTGAAATTTATTCCCAAACTCCAGATTTTGATAATATAATAGAAACAGTACTGCAGAAATTATATAAGAAAATATTGAAAGAATAAGACTTGTCAGTCTTAGATTCCCTTTTATACTGAAAAAATTATTAGTTTTCATATCTATAGTTATTCTCAACAAAATATAGCAGTAAGTCTACATAAATTTTTTGTCTCTCTGAATAATTACAGTATTCTAACAATAACAGGCATTTCTTTTATTCTGTTTTTCCTGGAAAACAGAATGTTAAAAAGTAACCCGACAGCAAGACCCGTAAAACCACTTGCTACCTGAAGTCCTTCACTTGTATGAAAGGTGTTTCCTGCCAGCATAAATGCTGTAATAAAAAGTAATAATGGTATAATAAGAACCCGGAATCCGGCTAAAAGGGCTTTAAGCGATGAAATTTCCATTTCAATTAGTGTTCCTTTTTTTATAGGAAGTTTATGTGAATTAATAGCGTTAATCAGTTTCCCTTTTCCTGCAGCACTGCATCCTGCACAATTTCCGCTGGAGCAGGAAGATCCTTCCGAATGGGAGTCGGCATTAAACATCTCTACCACTATATTTTTTTCATTTATTTCTTGTATAATTCCAGTACTAATCATGTTTTCCTTAATTCTCTTAATAATAATTATTATTTGCACTTCAGATTATATTGGTATATAATTATCAAAGTTTTTATATAATATAATCTTTTAATACAGGTATTCAGGTACATTCATAAATATCTGTAAATAAAATATACTATTAATAAATTATTTAGTATATAAATTTACTTTGGTAATAATTATTAAAGTGAACATTTACTAAATAAGTACAGGAGGGATTAGTGTTTCAGAAACAGGTCATGATGAGAAGGGTAATTTATTCTCTTATCCCGATCTTTCTTTTTTCTATATATCTATATGGGTGGCGGGTTCTTGCCATAGCAGCTGTAGTTTTTGCTGCTGGTATTCTTACAGAATATCTCTTTATGAAACAAAGAAAACAGAAAGTATCAGAAGCAGTACTGGTAAGTTGTGCCTTATATACTTTGTCCATGCCGCCTATGGTTCCATTGTGGATAGCTGCAATTGGTATTATTTTTGCAATACTTTTTGGAAAGAGTATCTATGGCGGATTTGGCCGAAATGTATTTAATCCTGCTATAACAGGTAGATTATTTATATATATTACTTTCCCAACAGTTATGACCGGGGGATGGATGATCCCCGGGAACTTTGGACTTTCCGGTGCAGATACCGTAACAGGGGCAACTCCACTGGAGATGTTAAGAGTAGGGAATATTCCACCTTTAAGAGATCTTATAACAGGCTTCAGATTGGGTGCCATTGGTGAAAGTGCAATTATTCTGATTCTTCTGGCTGCTGTATATTTAATTTATACTAAAACCGCAAGCTGGAAATCTATTCTGTCAACGGTGCTGTCTTTTCTTGTTCTTCAGGGGGTTTTATTTTATTCCGGCGTTATTTCGGCTCCGCCTCTGGAAAGTCTGCTTTCCGGCAGTATTCTTTTTATAGCTGTTTTTATGGTTACAGATCCCATTTCTTCGGCAAAAAAGCCTCTGGGACAGATGTTTTACGGTATTGTGGTTGGAGTTTCACTGGTACTTATAAGGGATTTCTCACTTTTTCCTGAAGGATCAAGTTTTGCAATTCTTATGGGCAATATGTTTGCCCCTTTACTTGATGAGTTAGCCGTCAAGCTTAAGAAAAAGGCGGTGAAAAAATGAAAAAGGACGGTCTTGTTTATACTGTAATTGTAAGTATACTTGCTGCTTTTCTATTTGTTTTTTTACTTTCCCTTGCTTATGGGGCTACAAAAGGGAAAGTTGAGGAAAATCAGCGTTTAACCGAAGCCCGAGCCTATCTAACAGCAGCGGGTATAAAAGTAGATGATGATACAGATGTGGAAAAAGTTTTTAAATCATATTTCCCAAAATTTAAATCCGATGCAGTTTTTCAGACAACTGAAGTTAACGGCAGGGTTGAGATTGTAAGCCCCTTTCAGGGTAATGGTCTATGGGGAACTATAAGCGGGGTAATTGGTATGACCTCTGACCTTAAGCGTATTGTCGGATTCGAGGTTGTTTCTCATGTTGAGACTCCCGGTCTGGGGGGACGTATTGATGAGCCCTGGTTTAAAGATCAGTTTAAAGGGGAATATGCGGAAAATGGAATTATTGTAAAGCATGGCAGCGGTGGAGGAGATACCGATCCCGATAATGGCGAGGTTGATGGAATTACAGGTGCTTCCAGAACCAGTGATGCTATTCAGGTAATAGTAAATAATCAGATTGATATGCTTAAAAAAGAACTGGGAGGTATGAACTAATGAACGATGACTCACCGGTTCAGATATTAAAAAACAACATCTGGTATAGTAACCCTATTTTTATTCAGATACTTGGCATTTGTTCAACTCTGGCGGTTACCAATAATCTTACTAATACTGTTATAATGACAGTCGGGTTAATTTTTGTAGCTGCTTTTACAAATCTTACTGTTTCACTTTTAAAGAATTTAATACCAAGAAAGGTAAGAATGATACTGCAGACTTTGATAATTGCATTTTATGTAATAATTGTAGATATTCTGTTAAGGGCATATTTACCGGAAGTTAGTAAGTCTCTTGGTCCTTATGTTGGGCTAATAATTACCAACTGTATAATTATGGGCAGGGCGGAAGCTTTTGCACAGTCTCATGGTCCCCTGTTATCGGTATGGGATGGAATAACTTCAGGACTCGGATATATGTGGGTTCTAATGATAATTGCTTTTGTAAGAGAACTTATGGGGTTTGGAAC
>JALTGJ010000278.1 GCA_027077185.1 Spirochaetales bacterium
AACAAATTGCAAAACTTAAGAAACAAGGTCGACTACACCGTAAGGGACCTGCAAAAGGTGGCCATTGGGAAGTGATGAAATCTTGATTTTATTCCTTGAATCTTTCTACAGCGGTTCCCACAAAGCATTTGCTGACGGGCTCATAAAAAACTCAAAATATGAATTTGAGATATTAACTATGCCTGCCCGGTTCTGGAAGTGGAGGATGAAGGGAGCTGCACTCTATTTTGCAGAACAGATAAATTAGAAAATAAGGAATAGGATATACCACTTATTATATGGAACCACAGGGGGGAATTTGATAAAAATCCGGAAGATTTTTTATGTACTTTTAAAGTTTAAAAAAGAGAAGAAACACTTTAAACAAAAGCAATTAATATATAAAATGACGTGATTCTGCTGGAAAAGTATTATAAAAAAAAATATGATAATTTGTTTACTGAACTTACTAAATGGAAGGAATGGGGAGAAATAAATTGAAAGTAAAAGTGGGACTTGTTAAATGTAATACTTATGACAGTAAAGAACTTGATACAGCTATAGAAAAAGCCGTAAATCTGTCAGGCGGCATTGATGTAAAGGGTAAAAAATTACTGTTAAAACCCAATATACTATCGGATTCAGCCCCTGTAAAGGCTATTTCCACCCATCCTGAGTTTGTTCGGGCAGTTATTAAATATATGCAGAAAAATGGAGCGTCTGAAATTTACGTTGGAGACTCACCGGGTTTTCAGAGACCAGGTTATTCAGGTAAGAAAAGCGGAATACGACAGGTTACAGAGGAAACAGGTACAAACTGGGTCGATTTTACTACTGAAAAAACAACTATAAAAACAGAAACAGGAAAAAAACAAAAGGTATTTAAAGTTACTTCAATAGTTAATAAGGTTGATATGGTAATTAGCCTTCCAAAAATGAAAACACATCAGCTTATGTACTTTACCGGAGCAGTCAAAAATCTTTTTGGACTCTTACCAGGATTAAGTAAATCCCCTTACCACGTTTCCTATCCTAACAGAACCAGCTTTGGAGAAATGATACTCGATCTGCTGGAAGCTGTACAACCTGCTTTTTCAATAATGGATGCAGTTATCGGCATGGAAGGTCCAGGGCCCGGAAATGGTTATCCAAGACCTGTGAACCTTATTATTGCAAGCAAAAATGCAGTAGCTCTGGATATTACGGCAAGTACAATAATAGGATATGATCCAATGGACATTTCCACAAATAAACTGGCTTTAAAAAGAGATTTGGGATTAAAAAATATATCAGATATTTCTGTTGAAGGACTAAATATTAAAGATGTACAAATAAATGATTATAAACTTATAAAAAGTAAAACATTTCAAAATATTATATTTGATATGTTCCATTTTAGGATATTTGAAAAATTCCAGCATAAATTTAAACCAAAACCCTATTTTATTGAAGAAAAGTGTATAAAATGCGGAGAGTGCATCAAAATATGTGCTTCAAATGCAAACTGGTTTGAAGAAGGACCAAATGGAAAGTTTGTAGCTGTGGATTATAAAACATGTATCCGATGCTACTGTTGCCATGAAATTTGCCCTGTAGATGCCATAGAAATAAGGTAGGAATAACAATGACATATATAATTACAGCACTGCTGTCTCTTTTACCAATATCGGAGCTGAGAGGAGCAATACCTTATGCAATTGCCAATGGTTTATCACCGGTATTTACCTGGTTTTACTGTGTTATTTTAAATGCAGCAGTAGGCCCCCTGGTCTATATTTTTCTTATTACCTTTCACCGTCTTTTAATTAAGTTTAGCTGGTATACAAAATTATTTGATAGGTTTGTCGAAAAAACAAGGCATAAAGTAGAACATAAGGTAAAAAAATATGGATATATTGGAATTGCCCTATTTGTAGCAATCCCACTTCCTGTTACAGGTGCATATACAGGAACCCTCGGTGCATGGATACTTGGGCTGGAACCTAAAAAAACTTTTTTAAGTGTTTTAGCAGGTGTAATAATCTCCGGAACAATAGTATTGACAATAACGTACTATGGAATAGAAGCTTTCTCTTTTTTCACAAAAAAATATTAGAATATTTGGATTTTAGGATTTAACTTTGGCTATAAACATTAAAACAGAACTCAATGATAAGCAGTATCTTGCTGCTGCAAAACTAACAGGGCCGCTTCTGATTATTGCCGGAGCAGGATCCGGCAAGACCAGAATGATTACCTACAGAATTGCACATATGCTGGATAATGGTATTCATCAATCCAATATACTTGCTCTTACCTTTACAAATAAAGCAGCAAGAGAAATGGAGGAGAGAGTAAAATCTCTTACCAATAAAAAATTAACTAATCTTACAGTCTCAACATTCCATGCATTTGGTGTACAAATTCTAAAAGAAAGCATTACAAATATTGGATACAGTGAAAATTTTAGTATTTATGATCAAACGGATAAAATCTCCGCTATAAAAGAATCTGCAAGAGAATTAAATATTTCTCCGGATGTTCTTGATATTTATGAGGTAGCTAATATGTTCTCGTCCATTAAAACCAAACGTGTTGTATGGAATGATAATAATATTAGCTTTAAGCCCCTATACAGTGAATACCAGGAATACCTGGTAAATCATAATGCAGTAGATTTTGACGATCTTATTGTACTTCCTGTTAAATTGTTTGCAGAACATCCTGATGTTCTTAATGGATACCAGCTTAAATATCAGTATATTATGGTTGACGAATTTCAGGATACCTCTCTGGCACAATATAATCTGATCAATCTGCTTGCAAAAAAAAATAGGAATATTTGTGTAGTAGGAGATGATGACCAGTCCATATACTCATGGAGAGGTGCGAACTATCAGAATATTATAAATTTTGAAACTGATTTTCCTGAACTTACAGAAATTAAACTTGAACAAAACTATAGATCTACAGAAAATATACTTGCTGCTGCCAATAGTTTAATTTCAAATAATACAAATAGAAAAGAAAAAGAACTTTGGACAGGAATAGGTCAGGGGAAATCCATAGAAATTTACTATCCTGAAAATGAATCTAAAGAAGCTGATTTTATTTCAGAAATGATAAAAAGTTTTCACCAGAGTGAAAAACTTAAATATCATGATTTCGGT
>JALTGJ010000279.1 GCA_027077185.1 Spirochaetales bacterium
ATCATCGGGAATTGTTTTTAACATCCCGTTTCGACCATTTAAAGCGATAAAATCAATGGAAGGTTTAGAAACTGACATTAAAGGAGTTTTTCCATTCAGACGCTTAATAGATCTGTCAGCCATTCCGTCACCAAGTATAATTAAATATTTCAATTTATAGTCCCCATCTTAAAAGAAATCACAATAATAAAAGTGCTTTTTCACAAAAAAAAACAATGCTATTTCTCAAATTATAAAGTACAATACAATTAAGTACAATATTAGAAGCTTTTTTGATGTCCATGGAGAGGTTCGTTTTGGCACAAAAAGCTGTTAGGAGTTTTTATGAAAGATACCAGAAAGTCCATCTTATCCTGGTCCCTTTATGACTGGGCAAACAGTGCTTTTGCCACAACAGTAATGTCCGGTTTTTTTCCGGTATTCTTCAAAGCATTCTGGTCCAAAGGTGCAAGTGTTCAGACCAGTACTTTCTACCTTGGAACGGCAAATTCCATTGCTGCAATTCTTGTAGCTGCAATGGCACCAATACTTGGGTCAATAGCAGATAAGGGAAGTGCAAAGAAACGTTTTTTGGGATTTTTTGCTTTTCTTGGTGCGATTATGACAGGAGCTTTATGGCTTGTGCAGGCAGGACAATGGCAAATGGCTGTTTTATTTTATATTATTGGAACTATAGGTTTTTCCGGAGGTAATATATTTTACGACTCACTTCTACCAGCTGTAGCAAGTGAAAAGAAGGTTGACTTCGTATCTTCACTTGGATTCTCTCTGGGATATATTGGGGGTGGCCTTCTTTTTGTAGTAAATGTACTTATGTATCTTAAGCCGGAACTATTTGGTATTCCTGATGGAGCTACTGGAATAAGATTATCCTTTATAAGTGTTGCTGTCTGGTGGGCTGTTTTCTCTCTGCCAATCTTACTTTTTGTAAAAGAACCTGAAGATGAAGAAACCCTACCCTTCCATAAAGCTATTTCTGCTGGCTGGAAACAACTTAAAGTAACATTGTCAGAAGTCAGACATCTTAAGGTAATTGGAACATTTCTTCTGGCATACTGGTTCTACATTGACGGAGTTGATACAATAATTAAAATGGCAGTTGACTATGGAACATCTCTGGGTTTTCCTGCTTCATCACTTATTGTTGCCCTGCTTCTTGTTCAGTTTGTGGCATTCCCGGCTGCACTTCTATATCATAAATTTGCCCAGAAAATTGGAGTTAAAATTGCAATACAGGTTGCAATAATTGCTTATGCACTAATTACTATTCTTGGTGTTTTTATGCAGACAACTCTGCATTTCTACGTTTTGGCAATGCTTATAGGCCTTTTTCAGGGTGGTATTCAGGCTCTAAGCCGCAGTTATTATACAAGACTAATACCGGAAAGTAAATCTGCAGAATTTTTTGGTTTCTACAATATGCTGGGTAAGTTTGCAGCTGTAATCGGACCTTTTATGATTGGCCTTGTAACAGTTTTAACAGGCAGCAACAGAATAGGAATGCTCTCAATACTTATCCTGTTTCTCCTTGGAGCTTTTCTTCTTAGAAGAGTTAATGAGGATGAAGGTAAAAAGATGGCAGAAGAATATCTTGGAAGCGATTCCTAAAAGCCTGTCCTGTGTAGAGGCGCCATATCTTGCGCCTCTGCACAGGGTCACACTCAAGAATTTATTACACAACTAGTCAATTTTAGATTACAATACGGGATTAACCGGTATCAAAACAAGAAAGAATAGTTATTACCTACCCAATTAATCCAAATCTACGGACTTTTACCCCAGGTAATTGTCCAAAATTATTGATTTTTTACATAGATAATATTATAATAACCTTATGAATCGGAATATAGAAAAAGATTTAATTGCATGGAAGGCGTCCCCTAACAGAAAACCTCTTATACTGAAGGGAGCAAGGCAAGTTGGTAAAACATGGGCAATTCTTGATTTTGCAACCAAAGAATATAAAAACCTGGGATATAGGTTCCACTATATAGACTTTAATAGTTCAAAAAATCCTTCCATCATATTTTCCGATACAAATAATCCTGTAGAAATTATAAAATTATTACAGCTTCATCTAAAAACCCCTATAGATATTGAAAAGGACTTACTCATATTTGATGAAATACAGGAATGCCCTGAAGCAATATCTTCACTCAAATACTTTCAACAGGAAATGAACAATATGGATATTGTTGCAGCGGGTTCACATCTTGGTTTGTTAAAAAGCGCTAACTCATTTCCTGTAGGCAAAGTAGATTTTCTTTATATGTTTCCTCTTGTTTTCAAAGAATTCCTGGAAGCTTTAGATATGGAATTATATTATTTCTATTACAACTGGAATGGTCATACACCGATTCCCCGAATGGTCCATGAAAGATTATTGGAACTCATGCAAATATATATGTTTACCGGAGGATTACCCGAAGCTGTAGATACATGGATAAAAAACCCTGGGAATATTATCGAAGCTTCTACAGAAGTTAGAAAAGTACAAAAGAATCTTATAGAGGGTTACCGTTCAGATTTCGCAAAGTATTCAGGACTTGTAAATGCAAATCATATAAATTATGTTTTTGATGCTCTTTCATTTCAGCTTTCCAAAGCCCTGGATACAAGTGTAAAAAAGTTCATATTTAAAGGGGTAATACCAAACAGAAAAGGTTTTGATTCAATCGCAGGGCCATTGAACTGGCTAAGGGAATCAAGGTTGATTATAAAAACAAGAATCGTAGGAAAAGCAGTGCACCCATTAAAGAGTTATACAGATGAAAATAAATTTAAAGCATATTTCTTTGATACCGGGCTGTTAAACAGCATTCTTGAAATACCAGCAGAAGTACTCTTACAAAAAGGACTTGGGCCATACAAGGGTTTTATTCTTGAGAATTTTATTGCACAGGAACTATTTTCAATTTACAATACCGATCTTATTTCGTGGACAGAAGGAACCTCAGAAATTGAATTTCTAATTGTGCAGGGAATGAAGATTATTCCCATAGAAGTAAAATCCGCAACAAGAACAAGAAGATCCAAAAGTCTGGACTCTTTTATTCAACGCTACTCTCCAAAATATGCAGTAAAAATGAGCAGACAAAACTATGGATACTCCTCCCAAAGAAATATT
>JALTGJ010000280.1 GCA_027077185.1 Spirochaetales bacterium
GTCCCAGGGTTGTCCCTTTTTTTAGTGAGAAACTAATATCATCAACAGCATGCAGTTTTCCTCTGGGAGTATCAAAATATTTTTTCAAATTTTTTACTTCTAATAGAACTTCACTCATTACAACTTTACCCCTGGCCTTTTATGTTTGCTAATTTAAATTCCTTATTATCGCTATACAGGTGACATTCAGTAAAATGAGTTTCGGAAAAATATACCTTTTCCGGTTTTTCTGTTTTACATTTTTCAAGTGCATAATCACATCTATCACAGAATGAACAACCTTTTGGTAATTTATAAGGATCTGACATAAGACCTCGAATTGGTTTCAGTTCTGCTTTTCTGTCATCAATATTTGGTATGGAATTAAATAACCCTTCTGTATAAGGGTGTTTTGTACGTTTGAATATATCTTCAAGTGTCCCCTGCTCAATTATTTTTCCGGCATACATAATTGCAACATCATCACAAACTTCCGCAACAACTCCAAGATCATGGCTAATCATAATCATGGACATTTTCATTTTTGCTTTTAATTCTTTCATTAATTCCAGAACCTGAGCCTGTATAGTTACATCAAGGGCAGTAGTTGGCTCATCAGCTATTAATAACTTAGGACTGCATGACAGAGCAATCGCAATAATAACCCTTTGTTTCATACCCCCGGAAAACTGATGGGGGTATTCATCATGTCTTGCTCTTGGTATTCCTACCAGTTCCAACATCTTTTTTGCCTTATCCTTTGCTTCCTCCTGTGAAACATTCTGGTGAATACTGATTGCTTCAGAAATTTGATCACCAACAGTAATAACAGGGTTAAGAGCTGTCATAGGATCCTGAAATATCATGGATACCGAATCACCGCGAATTTTTTCAATTTCATTGTCGCTTAATTGTAAGATTTTCATGCCGTCAAGAATAATGCTTCCTGAAACAATCTCTCCAGGGGGTTCAGAGATAAGGCGTAATATGGATAAAGCGGTTGTCGTTTTACCGGCGCCGGTTTCACCTACAATCCCAAGTGTTTTCCCCTTCTCTATTTCAATACTTATCCCGTTAACTGCTTCGACAATGCCATCTTCGGTAACGTATCTAATTTTCAAGTCTTTTACTTCCAGTACTTTAGAACTCATATACCGGCACTCCTTATTTTAATTTTGGATCGAGGGCATCCCTTAATCCATCACCAATTAAATTTAATGACAGAACGGTTAAAACAATTGCCATACCAGGATAGAACACTATGTACATATGATCACGTATATAAGCACGTCCACCTGCAAGCATGCCACCCCACTCAGGTGTTGGAGGCTGAACACCCAAACCCAGGAAGCTAAGAGAAGCTGTGGCCATAATTGCCATAGCAACTTTTAGTGTTGCATAAACAATAATGGGAGCCATAGAATTGGGTATTATATGCTTAAGGATTATTGTATAATCCCTTGCACCAACTGCCCTTGCAGCTTCAATAAATTCCTTATCCCTGACACCCATAACAGAGGCACGTACTATTCTTGCAAAACGTGGGATATTTGCTATACCTACAGCAATCATTAAATTAAACAAGCTTGCACCCAGAGCAGCAACAATTGTTATTGCCATTAAAATACCGGGAATGGCAAGGAGAACATCCAGAATTCGCATTATTACATTATCAATTTTCCCTCCATAATAACCTGCAATGGCACCCATTGTTCCTCCAAGTACTAAAGCAATGCTTACGGAGATAATACCTACAAATAAAGAGATTCTGGTACCGTAAACAATTCTGGCAAAAATATCCCTGCCAAGTTCATCTGTACCAAACCAGTGATTAGTATTGGGGGACTGTAACCTTTCCTGAACATTCATCCTTATAGCATCGTTATTATAATCTGCTATTAATGGGGCAAAGACTGCCATTAGTATAAAAATCGATATAAGGATAATTCCTGCTATTGCTGCTTTGCTTCGCTTTAGACGGTGCCAGACATCTGCAGCCTGACTTCTTTTTTTCACTTTCAATGACTGGTCTTTTTTTAGTAATTTTTTCTTTATACTCATACTAAATACCCCTATTTGTAGTTCGACTTTATTTTAGGATCAATATAGGCATAAAGAATATCAATCAGAAGATTAACAATACTGAATGATAAGGCAAAAACAATAATACACCCCAGTACCATAGGGGTATCCTTTTGTTGAATCGCTTCGACCATAAGCCTGCCTATACCAGGCCAGGAAAAAACTGTTTCTGTTAAAACCGCACCACCAAGAAGTACTCCAAATTCAAGTCCTATTACTGTTACGGATGGAATAAGAGCATTTCTGAGAGCATGTTTTCTAATAACCATACCCCTGCTCACTCCCTTCGCTTTAGCAGTTTTAATATAGTCCTGCCTGATTACTTCCAGCATTGAAGATCTGGTAGTTCTTGTAATACTTGCCGTTGATGCAATTGCCAGGGTGAAAGCAGGCAGTATTAAGCTCATTATTCCTTTCATTCCCCCGGAAGGAAACCATCCCAGATTCAATGAAAATATTATTATCAGAATAAGTCCAATCCAGAAAGAGGGCATAGAAATTCCAATTAACGCAATAATCATTCCAATATTATCAAATAAGGAATATTGTTTTGTAGCAGAAATTACACCAATTGGAATTGATATTAAAATTGAAAGAATAATTGCAGTTACGGTTAGTTTAAAAGTGTTGGGATAACGTTGCCCAATCTCTCGGGCAACACTTTTTCCGTTGGAATATGACATACCCATATCCCCTTTTAAAAGATTAGCCATATAATTCCCATATTGAATAATAACCGGTTTATCGAGGCCTAAATCCTGCCTGAGTTCAGTAATCCTCTCTTCTGTTGCTCCATTACCCAGGATCATAGAAGCAACATCCCCAGGGGTTAGACTAATAATAAAGAATACAAGAAAAGTTACCCCTAACATTACGGGAATCATCATCATTAGCCGTTTTAAAATGTATTTAAACACAGTACCTCCACCATACTATCTTTTCTAATTATACAATCCGGTAAAATCCGGATTGCATAATAGGATAGATTCATTAATAATGAATCTTTTCGATGTTCCATAATCCCTGTGGGCTTAATTCCACACCTTTTAAGGATGCATTA
>JALTGJ010000281.1 GCA_027077185.1 Spirochaetales bacterium
GCCCATCCTATGTACTCCCCCAGGTGGCTGTCACTTGTTATAGGCATATAATTGAATCTTGATAGTATTTCCATAAACAAAGTTCTGTCTTTCCAATCTCGTTTTATTATTTGATGATCTTTACTGTCAGCTAAAAAACGTTTTACGGAGCCTTCAGTTTCAGGTAGAATACCTGTTTTTCTGGTATATGCAAGAATATCACTAAATCCAGGTTCATCTTTAAAAAAAATCGGGGCTTTGGTACGTATATCAGGATATGCATCTTTCCCGGTATCACGATAGGAAGCCTCAAGAAGAATACTAAAATGGTTCAGACCGGCAGACCTTAACTTCAGATTGGAAAAATCAGTACTAAGTATGTCCGGAAGATACCTTTCAAGGGATGCTATTTCATGACACATTCCTATAAACTTCATTCTGGGATATTTTCTTAATACGGTAGTTACTATGGCTGTCATTGGGTTTGAATAACAGAAAACTGTGGCCTCCGGGCAAATTTTATCAATTTTTGAGCATATTTCAAGTATAGGGGGTATTATTCTTAATGCGTGAAACATTCCTCCCGGCCCGCCATTTTCTCCATAGACCTGGTGTATGCCGAATTCCTGGGGAATTTTCCAATCCATATTCCAGAGTTCGAATCTGTTTCCCACTTCTATAGATATAATAACAAAATCTGCATTCCTTAAAGCCTCATCTGCAGATGTTGTAGCTGTTACAGTGTAGGGGAGTTTATTTTGTTCTATAAAGTTAACAGCAGTACTTTCTACATTTTTTAAAGATATTGGGTTAATATCCATTAATGCAATTTCTGTTCCGCCAAGTATTTTGCTTTGAAAAATATCTCCCAATGTCCCATATCCAAACTGAGCACTCCCTGCGCCAAATAATGCTATTTTCATATTTTTCTCCTATGGTGTCTGTTTTAAGAAATCATCTACATTCAAAGCTTCGATACTTTTGTAAGTGCCTTTTAATAATCTATTTAAAAGTTTAACTCCAGATGGATCAGTGTTATAAATACTATCTTTTCCAATTACTGCCTGTAATACATCTGTTACCAAAATTTTATTCAAACTGCGTGCCGGAACAATATTGTTATTCCCATTATCTGTCTCGTATAATAAATTTACTTTTGTAAAACTTTCTAATAGTTCAAAAATAATATTTTCGTGAATTTCGAGTTCTGATGAAATTTCAGAAGCTGAATAATATTTTCCTGAATCAAAACCTGCTGCAATTTTAAAAAAGACAATTAGACCTGTATTAATGTACTCTCTGGGATTCAAATTTTTATTTTTATAATCAGTTTTTAAATCTGATTTTTTCTGGTGAACGTATGTAATTTCCAGGGCAAGAAAAATTATTATCCAGATTAAATACAGCCAGAAAAGAAAAATCGGTATAACTGCCAAAGATCCATATAATCTGGACATTCGAATGACATAACCTGCACCTTCTGTAAATGCACTTCTGGCCAGATCCCACAGGACTGTTCCCGTAAGGGCCCCAATTAAGCTGCTTTTAAATTTTACCTTTCCTGCAGGTATTGCAGTTATCATTAGAAAAAAAGTGAAAAATATAAAAATAGAAGGAGAAAGTATAACCAGCCATCTAATAAGAAACTGAATATTGGGCAGGCCTTCTAAAAATCTTCTAATAGGAGCAGTCAAAGTAAAACTGGTTCCAATAAAAATTGTTCCAAACACAATAACAGAAGAGTAGGAGGTAAACTTCCCTATAAAATTTCTATTGTTTTTACTTCCCCAAATTGAATTAAAGCTTTCACTTATTCTGTTTAACAGCATTATGGAGGTTATTGTAAATAGTAAAAGCCCTATTATCCCCATTGTTTTAGTATTTTTAAGAAACTGATTGATAAATACCATAATTTCATTCTGACGGGTAGGAATTAATATGGAAACTATCAATTTTTGAAGGTTATCTTTTATTCCTTCAAATGCATCAAAAGCATTAAATAAAGAAAAGCTTAATGCTGTAAGAGGAATAAGTGCAAGAAGGCTGGTGTATGACAGACTGGAAGCGTGCACGAGGCATTTATCTTTCTTAAATTCTTTATACAGTTTTGCAATAAATTTAAAGAATTTCGCCGGCAATTTCTCTCCGGATACCAGAAGTTTTTCCAGAGTAGTTATTAATGGTTCCATAAATGTACTTATATCCACATATAAAGAATGATGAAAAAATTAAAATTTTACAAGCATATTTTTTAATGAATAATCAAAATATCATGGACTCTTACAATTTATCCGTTTACAGCTTGACAAATAATCCCGATCCGTCCTCTGCAATAGAAAGGCTGACCTTTCTGTATTGCAGAGGTAGGATATGATTATTTTTTATTTGTTACTTCCAGTAGTAAAGTGAAGTTTTCCCAAGTTCCTGTTCAATTTCCAGAAGTCTGTTATACTTTGCAATCCGTTCACTTCTGCTTGCTGATCCTGTTTTTAAATGTCCACCATCCATGGCAACGGCAAAATCAGCAAGAAAAGTATCCGCGGTTTCTCCTGATCGGTGAGAAATAAAATATCTCCATCCTGCATCACGGCACATTCGTACTGCTTCTATGGATTCGGATACCGTTCCGATCTGATTCAGTTTAATTAGCGATGAGTTGGCCGATCCTCTTTCAATTCCTTTTCGGATATATTCTGTATTTGTAACAAAAAGATCATCCCCGACAACTTCTACCATTTTTCCAAGTCTATCGGTAAAATTTTTAAATCCTTCCCAGTCTCTTTCTGCAAGAGGGTCTTCCCATAGGACAATTGGGTACTTCGAAATCCATTTCTCTGCCAGGTCAATAAGCCCCTCGCTTTTCATTTTCCCTGCACCTGACCACTTTAGATCGTATGAACCTTCCAAATCGGTAGAAAAGGAGTTTGCCGCGCTGTCCAGAGCAATAGATATATCCTTGCCGGGTTTATATCCGGCCTTTTCAATGGCCTGTATAATTGTTTCGATAGCATCTTCATTGCTGTCCAGATTAGGTGCAAAACCACCTTCGTCTCCAACACTTGTTGCAAGTCCTCTGTCTTTTAGAATTTTTTTGAGTACATGGAATGTTTCAGCAATATAGCGGAGGCCTTCACGGAAATTAGGTGCTCCCAGGGGAACCGCCATAAATTCCTGCAGATCCACATTGTTGTCAGCGTGCTCCCCGCCGTTTAAAATATTCATACAGGGAACCGGGATTCTTCGTGCTCCTGCTCCACCAAGGTACTGGTAGAGAGGCATCTCGGCAGAAAGTGCCGCCGCTCTTGCTGCTGCCATGGATACACCCAAAATTGCATTAGCTCCTATTTTTGATTTATTCGCAGTCCCGTCCAGATCGATCATAGTTTTATCAATTAATGCCTGCTGGTATATATCCATGCCAACCAGTGCCGGAGCAATTATTTTATTGACATTTTCGACAGCTTTCAGAACACCCTTTCCAGAGTATCTCCCACTGTCTCCATCACGCAGTTCAATAGCTTCATTTTCTCCGGTGCTTGCACCGGAAGGTACAGATGCAACAGCATCCGTTCCATCATCAAGTTCAATAAATACCCTGACTGTCGGATTTCCCCTGGAATCAAGTATTTCCATTGCTTTTATAGCCGAAATAACAGATCTTACCATTTTGTCCCCCATAAGAGTAAAAAAATTAAGTGATAACAAATAATCACCATATCTAATTTAATAGTACTCCTGGGTGTAACTTACTTCAATGCGTGTTGTTATAATTAATGAAAATAAATTGTAAAATGACAAAAAGACGGAAAAAATTGTCGAGGATTAAAATAATGAAGCATAGTATCGGCATATGACTTATAACAGTGTCCTGTTTAATACTACAGATTTCAATACAGTGCAGGAAATAGAGGACCCTCCTGATTTTTTTAGTGATCTTAATCTGGATCAAATTATTGATGCTGTTACTGTCGGGAAAGCGGAATATGAATTAAAACCTTTGTTCTATACTCCTGTTTTCAAGGTTGATACCATTCATTACCGCCATGAAATAGTACGGGATATGGAGAACAAAAAACTTCTTGGATTTATACGCACTTTTGCCGGTGGAATGAGTACAGTCCGCCGTTATCTGGTTCTAGTTGAAAAACTCTATTACCCCTATCACAAAGAAGGGTGGATTTTGAAAACAGTGGATCTTTACTGCAAAATTATCGATCAGTTCTCTGAGGATATGAGCCGACTCTCTCTGGATTCAAGGGGTCTGCGCCAGTTTACGGAATACCTGCAAACATACACGGCCTCTGATTCTTTCAGAACAATGAAGGACCAGACAAACAAACTCAAAGAAAGGCTTGGAGAGGTTCATTATTCACTTTTTATCAAAGAAAACCATATACGGGTTCAACGTTATAATGGTGAACAGGACTACAGCAGAGAAGTTGAAGAAACATTCAAAAAGTTCAAACAGAGCTCGGTAAGAGACTACACAGCAGAATTTACCTCGAAGCAGACAATGGATCATATTGAGGCGGAAATTCTTGATATGGTAGCAAAACTGTATCCGGAAACCTTTATGGAACTTGACCGATATACGGATCGGTATGCGGATTTTCAGAATATCGGTATTAAAACGTTTGACCGGGAAATTCAATTCTTTCTCGCATATCTTGATTACACTGCCTGTTTTACCTACACTGGACTGCCGTTCTGCTATCCTGATGTTTCGCGAAAAACAAAGGAAGTTTTCTGTCGGGGTGGATACGATCTGGCACTTGCGCAGAATTTACTTCACCGGGAAGAAGACGTTGTCTGTAACGATTTTTTCATGAAAGGTCCTGAACGTGTCATTGTTGTTTCAGGTCCCAATCAGGGGGGAAAAACAACCTTTGCCCGGATGTTCGGTCAGCTCCATTACCTTGCAGCTCTTGGATGTCCTGTTCCCGGCAGAGAAGCACAGCTCTATCAGTACGATACACTTTTTACACATTTCGAAAAAGAAGAGGACATAACAAACCTACGGAGTAAACTGGAAGATGACCTCATACGGATACATGACATTCTTTGGCAGGCAACTTCAGACAGTATCATCATAATGAATGAAATCTTCAACTCCACAACTCTTTATGATGCACTCTCTATCGGGACAAAGGTTCTGAACATGATCTCTGATATGGACGTTCTATGCCTCTTGGTAACTTTTGTTGACGAGTTTTCAACGTTCAATAATAAAACGGTAAGCATGGTCAGTACGATTATTCCCGATAATCCAGCGGTAAGAACATATCGGATAGTACGGGAAAAGGCCGATGGACTCGCATACGCATTAACAATTGCTGAAAAATATGATCTTTCGTACAAGCGGCTGAGGGAGCGGTTAAAAATATGAATGTTTTTCTTATGCACAGAGACATGGATTTTGATCCGGAACAGCCGCTTCCGCCTCATGCTGAGGAACTTGTGAAGGATCTTGAATTGAATACTCTACTCGAAACAATGGCACGGGATGATAAATTCCTGTTCAGTATTTCCAGAACAGCACTTTTATCCAGTTTAACGGACAGGGAATCCATCCTTTACCGTCAGGATGTTCTTAAAGACTGTCTTGTCAACAGCACACTCATACGCGATCTTTATGCTGTTGCCTTTAAGGCAATTGAAAGTGAGAAAAAGATTTACTTCGGTCTTTTGAGCAAGTATCCGGACATTATTCTCTCACGGTCAATCAAGGTGCTTACCATCTTTGTAGATCTTCTGAAGCAGCTTCGGCAGATAGCGGTTGAACACTCCTGTAAATTCAAATCAGACGGTTTTACCGCACTCTTTGCAATGCTCAGAAAAGAACTTTCGGATGAGTATTTCGGAACAATCCGGTATCATCTGAAAACACTGGGGGGTCGGGGGGGGGTATTAATCAGCGCCCGTTTAGGAGAGGGAAACAAGGGGGTCCACTACACCCTCCGTAAACCTAAAATAAGAGATAAAAACTGGATAAAACATATTCTCAATAAAAAACCTCTTTCTTTTACCTATACTTTAAGCGATCGGGATGAAAGTGGTGCACGGGCATTGTCAGATCTGCGGGACAGGGGACTGAATGCTGTTGCCAATGCTCTTGCCCAGTCCACGGATCACATCCTTTCTTTCTTTTCCGCACTCCGTAGTGAACTCGCTTTTTACGTAAGCTGTCTCAATGTACATGAAACCCTTTTAGGATACGGGGCACCCTCCTGTTTCCCTCATCCTCTCACGCTTCAGGAGCGGACTCAGCAAACAGAGGGACTTTATGATGTATCTCTCACGCTGCAGATGGATAAAAAGTTATCGGCTAACTCCATGAAAGCGGAACATGTTTACCTTGTTATTATTACCGGCGCAAACCGCGGAGGTAAATCAACATTTCTGCGAAGTATCGGCAGTGCCCAGTTAATGATGCAGAGCGGAATGTTTGTGCCGGCAGAATCTTTTACATCCCACATCTGCGACGGAATATTTACACATTTCAAGAGGGAGGAAGATTCCGCCATGGACAGTGGAAAACTTGATGAAGAATTAAAGAGAATGAATGATATCATGAACAGTGTAACCCCTCACTCCATGCTGCTTTTCAATGAATCATTCGCAGCAACAAATGAAAGGGAAGGTTCGGAAATTGCCCGTCAGATTATACGGGCTTTACTTGCAAAAAAGCTCAAGGTTTTCTTTGTTACCCATCTCTATGATTTTGCCCGCAGCATGTATATGCAGAAAACAGAAAATATCCTTTTCCTTCGGGCGGAAAGACAATCCGACACAAAGAGAACCTTCAGAATACTTGAAGGGAAACCTCTTGAGACAAGTTTTGGAGATGATGTGTATGCTAAGGTGTTTGGAAAAACAGTGACACATCGTACAAGTCTATATTAGAGAAGAGCCTCTATTCAGATTCAAAAAGCCTGGGAAAACTCTCATTTCTACTTTTATAATGTTTTTTTCTCAAGTTTCCCTGCAGTCGCAAAACTAACAGCACCAACTGAAGTAAGCTTTGTATTATCCGGAATAGTTTTCCCCTGTCGTATATAGGAATTTAAACCTATTATACATTTTTTACCTATAGTTACTCCCGGAGCAATATAACAGTGTGCTCCTATCATTGTATCATCTCCAATTTTTATCGTCTGTAAAATAAGTTTGTTGTTTTCAAATATGTGGCAGCTTATATCAGCCTTCCCACCTATTATTACATTACTCCCAATTTCAAGCAGATAAGGGTCATTCAGCATAAACGTGTTAATTTGAGAGTTTTTCCCTATTTTACAGCCAATTATTTTGAAGAAAAGCACTGAAAAGAATGTCATTGGAATTACAGGTAGAATGAGTGTAACTGCAAGGGTGTAAATCCCGGAAAAAATAAGCCATCTGAATACAGTAAAAGTTGCAACTTCATAAGATCCGGGTTTAATACCCAGGCTTAAAATGCGGATAATAACGCTCATAATAATAAGACCGGAAATGAAAAAGAGAAACAATGATATACCAAGTATCAGGCATAAGATAAAAAGGCTTTTGTACATTATCAGGCCTTGTTCTCCCATAATTGCAGGGCCGTAATAATGTAAAGCTGTTGTAAGCAAAATTCCAGCAGGAAATAAGCTTGTTCCAAGAATTAGGCCATAGAAAGTATATGTTATAAGGGTAACAGGTATTTGTAAAAAAGATGATTCCATCAGTTTTTTAAGCATCTTGTCTTTCCCTTTTATTAATTTTAATTAAAATTTCTGTATATTTTTGACTTGTTATCGGATATCTGGCCATTATTATAATTCCAGGAATAATAATGAGAACCGGAACCAGACCAAGCAGAAATCTTATTCCCAATTCTGCAGAAGTTGTTTGTACAGTGCCTGGACTGTAATGTACCATAGTCAGCACACTGCCTATAATTAATGCAGATACTGCCTGTCCTAATTTAGAGAGGAAAGTCCATAATCCGTAGTAGATTCCTTCCCTTCGTTTACCTGTTTCAGCATAATTATTTTCTACAACATCCGGAATAAGTGAATAGGGCATTACATAGTGAGTTGAAAGGCCAATTCCAGCCAGAATCATGTATGCTGTAAGTACTGGTACAGGTATCTTATCTGCGCTAAACGCTACAAGAATTACAGCAATTGTAAAAATACTCATACCTGTTATGTAGGAATTTTTCTTTCCAATATATTTTGATACTTTAACCCAGACAGGAATAAAAGCCAGAGCTGTTACCAGGAGTGTAAGCATAATTAATGTTATCATTTCTTCATTCTTATATACATACTGAAAGAAATAGATAAGTGTACTCGCAACAACTGTTACACCTGAAATGTATAATCCCCAGGGAATAAGAATTTTTTGAAATGTTTTATCAGATAATACTGACAGATATTCTTTTAAAATACCCTTATTATAACTTTCTTTTTTTACAACTCGTTCTTTTACTGTAAAAAAGGTCAGCCATGCTGTAATAAGCATAATTATTCCAAAAATAACAGCCATACCTGTATATCCTGTTGTTTTGGATTTAAACAATCCAATAATTGGAATTGCTGCTCCTGCAGCTATCAGTGTGCCGACTACTGCAAAGCTCATTCTGTAGCCGTTTAATACGGTTTGCTGGTTGTAATCTTTTGTTAGATCCGGAGTTAGTGCTCCATAGGGAATATTAACAATCGTGTAAGATGTTGTCATTAGAAAGTAGATTACCGTTACCCAAATAAAAAGACCTTTCTGGCTGCTTATCCATTCAGGTTTGCTGAACATTAAAATAAAAAAGAAAACTAAAGGAATGGAACCAAAAAAAATATAGGGACGCCTTCTTCCCCATTTTGAACTTGTATGATCCGAAAGATAGCCCATTAGAGGATCACTGAAGGCATCTATTATTCTCCCAATCATCATTGCTATTCCCATTAGTCCGGCAGCTAAACCCAGGGTATCAGTTAAAAATATTGTCAGATGGAATGAGAGGGTCGTGAAAAAGAGGTTCCCCCCTATATCACATACTCCGAAACCAATTTTTGTTTTAAGTGTTAGATTATTGCTGCGTATACTATTTTCCAATTATTTATCCTTTTGTCCCAAATTTATTTAATTATTTACTGTAAACCGATATTTTACAAATCATTTTTTGTTTATAAAATTATTTTAATATTGATTTATTCGCCCTTTTTGTCGAATAGGTAGACATAAAGGGCGTAGAGCTGTTTTTACAAATTAAAATAAATTATTTGTAAACTAACTATTGTGGGATATA
>JALTGJ010000282.1 GCA_027077185.1 Spirochaetales bacterium
ATTGCTCTATTTTCATTAACAGTACCAGCATTAAATACTTTGCTTACATTAATCAGTTCAAGCATACTATCTACTCCTCTTTTTTACTTTGGAAATTATCAGAGAGATAATAATTAAAATACCAGTTATTAATTTCAAATCATTTGGAGTCATATGAAAGTAATAACCATAATATCTACCAGCATACATTATTCCTTTAAAAAGAATTGACCCTAATATTACCCGGAGTGTAAGCATTGAAATTTTACTTGAATTAAAAAGGAATTCTCCAATCATTACAGAGGCAAGACCCGTTACAACTACACCAATCCCCATATTAACATCTGCAAATCCCAAATACTGTGCGGCAAAAGCTCCGGACAATGCAACAAGTCCATTGGATAGACCAACACCAATTATTTTAAGAAGTTCAGGATTAACCCCCTGGGTAATAACCATTTGTTCATTACCACCCATTGCACCGAGAGTCAGACCCATATCGGTATGAAAAAACAAATCCAGCAATAACTTTACAATAAAAACAATTATCAAAAAAAGAAGTAAAATTGCAATACTCTCAGGAATAATACCATCAGTTAAAGATGTAACTTTAGTAATAATTGTTTCTGTTTTTATTAAAGGAATGTTTGCTCTGTTTTGAAGTATTCTAATATTAATAGAATAGAGCATTGTCATTGTAAGAATACCGGCAAGAAGGTTTGGAACCTTTAATTTATTATGAATAATGGCAGTTACTGCTCCGGCAGCAACACCGGAAGCAAAAACTGCAATTAAAGCTATAAACGGGTTAACTTTATGGATAAGTAAAACTGCCATAACAACAGCACCCAGGGGGAAAGATCCGTCAACAGTAAGATCCGGAAAATCAAGAACCCTGAAAGTTATAAATACCCCCAGCACCATAAGGCCGTAAATTAAGCCTTCAACTAAAATACCTTCAATCATTATTTATTTGCTATCGTCAATAAATCTTCCGGAATTGTTATTCCAAGTTTTTTTGCTACATCCATATTTATTACCAAATTAGTATCTGAAGGGTCTGTCATAAAAACTGTAGGCATGGCTTCGGTTGATTTTCCGTTTAAAATATCTCCAACAATTTTTCCAGTAGCCCGCCCAACTTTATAGTAGTCAAAACCCCAGGAAATAAGGACATCACTTCCTTTTGTAGAACTGGGATCAGCAGACATTATAGGAACACCGGCTTTCATTGCAACATCGGCAAGGGAAGCAAGAGCAGAAACAACAGTATTATCTGTACTTACATAAATCCCGTCAACCTTATTAATAATTGCCTGAGCAGCCTGTTTTACCTCTGATGAATTTGTAACAGTGGATGCAACAAATTCTATTCCAAGTTCGGCACATGCTTTTTTTGCCATCTCTGCAAGAACTACAGCATTAGATTCCCCGGAAGAATAAATATGGCCCAGCCTTTTAATTCCTGCAACCCTCTGAAGCATCTTTATCTGTTCCTTAACAGGAGTAAGGTCCGATACACCGGCAACTCCCGGTTCACCCTTATCAACAGAGGACACAATACCTGCAGATACAGGATCTGTTACTGCAGAATAGACAACCGGAATATCCTTCAGGGTATTTCGCAAGGCCTGTGCAGTTGGAGTGGCAATTCCAACTGCTACTGTAACACCTGAAGTCTTAAACTTCGTGGCAATAGAGGCAGCAGTGGTAATTTCACCATTGGCATTCTGCAGGTCATACTCAATATCTGTAAAACCCTCATCTGCAAGCTCATCCTGTATTCCCTGTTCGATAGCATCCAAAGCAGGGTGTGTTACAATTTTTGAAATACCTATAACTATTTTTCCTTCTTTCTGTCCGGAAGCAGAAATAGAAAAAGTAAAGGCAATTAACAAAATTATACTTATTACGACTATTTTCTTCATATATAACTCCTATGTTTCTATGTATAGAATCAGAAGATATAGATTTATTTTGTTTTGGTCAAGAGGATATTAATATTTTTGTTATTTTGGACGTTCCCCTGTATCCGGTTATTGAGTGATTGCCTTGTTTTCGATTTAAAACATGCCTATTTATTTGTATACTGACAATTGTATCGAAATACAGGATACAGGGTCATGCTTTTCGGGGGTTCCGTTGTTTGTTGTTATATGGACGCCCACAAAGGGACGTCCCTACAACAACAACCGACCGCTGCGCGCCCCTACAATCATTAACGTATGGGTAAGGATTGTCTTATTCCAGCATAATACCATATATTCTGGAACTGTAATATTGACAGATTCAGTTGCTAATTCCGGATTATAGAACTTGTTTTATTCATTTTTCACTTTCCAGAATCTTTTTTACTTCCCTATCAAAATCACTTTCAAAAAGTTTATCTTGAATTGGACGATATTTTTCAAATTCACTCTCAGCAAAACTTTTTGCTACGACGGCCGTAACTTTTCCAAAATTTTCCAGGAGTTCTTTATTATTAAACTGTAAAAAAGTATTTAATTTTACCGCCCAATCATTCATTGTCATGGGAATACCGTTTTCAGCCTGGTCTTCTGCATAATCCAAATACATTGTAACAATGCGATTTAATGCTTTAATCTCTTTTTCACTCAAATAGTTCTTAGCAATGACTACATCAGATCTAATTATTTTTCCATCAGGAGCCTTTTTCCATGTTTTCAAACCCATATAATCTTTTTTATAATTTGCTCTGTCTATAATAAGTTCAGCTGCTGTATGTCCATGTACTGCAAAATGTAACTTATTCTGAACATTTGCAAAAAAAACTTTAGTAATTGGGCTTTTTAAATCATAATCCATTGCAGTAGAATAAATATCAGTGATTTGTTGATAAAAATTCCTTTCACTTTCACGAATGTCCCTGATTTCAAGAATTAAATCCTTAAAATACTGCTTGCTTAAGTATGCTCCATTTTTAAGTCTGATATTATCAATCACATATCCGCGTATTGTAAAATCCTTTAAGACCTGGGTTGCCCATCTTCTAAAATTAGTTGCTTTTTCAGAGCTTATTCTGTATCCAAGAGCTATTATTACCTCTAAATTGTAATGTTCAATATCTCTTGAGACAGTCCTGTTTCCCTCAATTTGAACTGTTCGGAAT
>JALTGJ010000283.1 GCA_027077185.1 Spirochaetales bacterium
AAAGGTCTGTTCGGGAATAACTTTATCTGCTTTTGGAAATAACTTAGGTATAACAAGTTCTGAAGCAGCTTTGTTTGCCATAACAGAATTTAGGGGGACAATTTTATCTTTATAATATGCAGCAACCAGACTGTAAGGAGTTTTTCTTTTCGAACTATCCGCTTTTTGAAATATTAATTTTCGACCGGGTGTTAGAATTTCAATTAATCTTCCGGGATTTGGGCAGTGTGCTCTTATCTTCCCTAAGGGTGTTTCTGCTATTACAATAAATCTGTTGGGCCTTTCCAAAAAAAGACCCTCCAGATCATTTCTAAAAAACTGCACTCGAAAGTTTACTTAAAAAGTTCTTTTATTTCTTTTGAATAAAGATCATTAATTACATTTCTTCGCAGTTTAAGAGTTTGTGTAAGTTCCTTTCCTACTTCAAAGGGTTTTTCCATAAGTTTGAATCGGAAAATACATTCAAAATTCTTAAAACCTGATTTTGTATTAACCTGTGCCTGAATTTCGTTATGTATATATTCCTGAATTTCCGGATCAGAAAGGAGATCTTCCGGCGGAACATAGCTAATTCCCATTTCTTTTGCTATTTCTTCAAGTAGTTCCATATTGGGAACAATTAATGCTGCCAGAAATTTTTTATCCTGCCCAACAACCATGTTTTGAAGTATAGCTTCAGATGCATTTATTTTATCCTCTATGGGAACAGGTTCTATATTTTCTCCTCCCATAAGGACTATTGTTTCTTTTGATCTCCCTACAATGCTGACTTCTTTATTATGTGTTGTAATGCAGATATCGCCAGTATTAAGCCATCCGTCTTTTAAAACTTCATCAGTAGCTTCCTGTCGTTTATAATAACCTTTCATGTTCATGTCACCCTTTAAATAAAGAGTTCCCTTCTCTCCGGGACCTTTTAAAGAACCGTCCCTTCCTATAACTCTGTATTCAATGTCCGGAAACAGAGGCCCCACTGTATTTCCGACTGGGTGGTGCTGCTTTCTTATTGCAACTACCGGTCCCGTTTCGGTAAGACCATACCCTTCCAAAAGTCCAATGCCTGCTGCCTGGAAGAAACTGTCGACATAAGGGGGCAGGGCACCACCACCGGAAATCCCGGCAATAAACCTGCCTCCAAGTTTGGCTTTTATTTTTGAAAATACAAGGACATCACCCAATAATTTAAATGGTGTAATTAATACCAATGGAATAATACTCAATAGTATATCCAGAATTCTTATCCGATTGTGAAAGGTTGGAAGGGTTCCTTTAAACATATTATTTAGATGTGCCCATACAGTTCCAATGGATACAAAAAAGAGAAAGATTCCTTTTTTTACTCCTCCCTCTTTATTTACGTTTCTATAAATGCCTGCTCTTACTCCTTCCCAAATTCTTGGAACAGATGCCATCCACTGAGGTCTTACCTTTGCCATATCAGCAAGCATAATTGCGCCAATAGGTTTTGAGTAGGCCAGTGCTGCACCTCTTTCCAGGACTACATATTCAATAATCCTTTCAAATGAGTGCCAGACAGGGAGTACACTAAGTAGAACCTCTCCTGCAGTTATATCCACATAGTCATAAAGATTGTCCAGCTGGTACATATAACTTTTATGCTGAAGTAAAACACCTTTTGGAATTCCAGTTGTTCCGGATGTGTAGATAATAGTTGCTATATCTTCAATATCACCTTTTTCAAGTTCTTTTTCATATAAATCACTGTCATTGGCATATGCTTCTTCAGATATTTTTTCCAATTCTTTAAAAGAAAGTAATTCAATTCCTTCAGCTAATTTTTTATCAATTTTACCATCAGAAAAAAATGTAATTATTTTCTTCAATTTTGGAAGATCTTTTTTCTTTGAAAGTATTTTTTCAGCCTGTTTATTATTTTCAGCAAAAACAAGTTCACAATCTGCATGTTCGATTATGTACTGCATTTCATCTGCAGTGGAATCTGAGCCTCTGGGAACGTCAATAGCACCAATTCCAAGTAGCGCAAGGTCTGTAATAATCCACTCCTTGCAGTTGTCAGACATTATTGCGACATGTCCATTTCTTTTAACTCCAAGCTTACTAAGTCCTGTTCCAAGTATTTTTATTTTTTCATAAAAATCTTTAAAGCTTATGTTTTGAAAATCACCATTCTCATCTTTGCTCATTAAAGCACTTGTTTCAGGGTGCTTTAAAGCTGCTGCCTTTATTCGTTTGGGTAATGTATTGGGGGTGTTCATTTCTTTGCTCCTCCATTTTTTTTAAGTGTTATTTACTAGGTTGTATTAAAAAGAGGTTATCGTCAAGCTTTTTCTTAGTGTTTTGAACAGGAATATAATCTTCCAGAATTTTGAAACTCAGCAATTCGGGAAGCAATATATAATCACTCCCATCTGCAGGATAATAGGCATAGACAGGGACACCCGCTTTACCAAATTTCTTAATCCAGGTATCAATAAGTGGATCCTTATTGGTATAATCTCCCTTCATTCTAATAATTGACCGATTTTCAAAAAAATTGTCACCACGTTCTGTAAGTAGAACTCTGCCTTCATTTATTTTACATACGGAACACCATTTTGCCCCGAAATCAATAAATACAGCTTTTCCCTCTTTTCTGTACTGATCAAGTTTGTCGGGATTAAATGTCTCCCATCCTTTTCTAAGGCCTGTTTCTTCTATCATGGAAACATTTTGTTTTGTTTCGATGAGAAAATATGCGGATACTCCCAGGAGAATGAAGGAAAGTATTAAAGCCAGAACAGCAGAAGGGAATTTTGCTCCGGGTTTACTAAGTTTTCCATAGAGCCATGCTATAAATGCAGCAATGGTAAGAAATATAAGAAATTTAAACTGTGAATGTAAACTTATCTGGAACTGAAGTGAACTGAAAAGATACAAAACTGTTCCAAAAAGTAAAAAGCCCATAAGCTCTTTAAAAGTATCCATCCAGGGGCCTGGTTTTGGTAGTGATTGAATTAACTTGGGCCATATACCAATAAGTATAAATGGTAGGGAAAACCCTAAGCCTATAGCAGTAAAACTACTAAGTATAAATACAGGAGTCTGACTAAAAGCAAATCCCAATGCCGTACCTAAAAAAGGAGCAG
>JALTGJ010000284.1 GCA_027077185.1 Spirochaetales bacterium
ATTTATTTCCGTACGTAATAATTGGATCAATTTTAGAAATATTCAGAGTTCCCAGTAAATTGCCCACAGCACTGGTAATTTCATTACTGTCTGCATTATCCGGAACTTCTCTGTAGCCGGCAGATAGTTCTTTTGCAATTTTCTCTGCTTCTGTATTTGTACCTATTCCCAAAACAACAATTTTCCAGCCTTTTTTTTGTATTTCCTTAGTGTTTTGCAAAAATGCATGATTAAAAGTTCCGTCTGGGCTGTAAAAGGGACTGTCTTTCGGAGCTTCCTGTTTTCCGTCTGTTATCAGCAGCATGTATTTTCTATTGGACTCATTTACCGGTTTTATATTTTTTTTAAGAGTATCAAGGGCATTACCAATATCTGTAAATCTACCATCGGCTTTTAAATTCAGTACATCATTCTGCAGATCTTTAAGTTTTTGATCAGAATTAATATAATCATTGAAAGAACTGTCTGTGGTACCATAAAACGGAATGAGAAGAAAGTAGTCACCCTTTGTTACAATTCGGTCAATTATATTACCTATTACATATTGTTTAACAGAATTAATTTCCTCAACCATTGATAAAGACTTGTCCAATACCAGGTAAATATCTATATTTTCAGTTCTGTCATCTGCAAAAATGGAAGAAAAGGATAATAGTAACAAAAAACACAAAAAAAATATAAAAATTGCTTTTTTAATCATCATTTTACCTCTATAATAGTTATTGTAGCATGTATGTTTACTGAGCTAAAGTAAAAAAGCAAAAAAAAAAAAAACATGCTTTACTTTTTTTATAACATCTTGATATTATACAAGAGTGGTGTTAGTTATTAATAATAGTCATAATCGAAGGAGAGTGTAATGGGAAGTATAGATCTACCGAAAAGCCCTATGGTATTTCATCCTGAAAAGAGGAGTGCGGTGGGTTCTCGAAACTCCCTTGCCCAGGAGAGTAGAGATCAGCAGGCTGAAGTTGACAATCTTCTAGAGGAAGAAGTCGATAAAGTAATGAATCATGTATCCAGCAAGTTACCAAACGATGTTTTGAAAGAACTTGATGTAATGGGTGGTTTAAAAGAAAAGGTTTATAATTATTTTAACCAGAACTATCAGAACATGTTTAATAGATACATTGTAACTACTGAAGATGAAATGATAAAAAAGGTTAGGAATTTTGTTGACCGGGAAGAAATGAAAGTTCTTACGAGATACACACCAAAGGAGATTGCTACTCTCCTTGATGAAGTTGGTGGTATGGACCGGTTTAATACAGGTGAGATAGAAAAATCTATTGTAAATATGTATGGACACTTACAGGGTCATATTCAAAGAGGTGTTAATGAACTTGAGAATTTAACCAATTCTCTTCTACGTCAGAAAACAGATGTTGGAGCTTTTATTAGAGGTGAAAATGCATATTCTGTAGTAAAATGTGCGTTTAAAGATAATCTCAAGAAGCCTAAAACTGTATCTGAGGTTAAATTGTCCGTAAATATTCTGGATTCCGAACTTATAAGTCCTATATTTCATTATCAGGTAACTGTAGAATATCTTATAAAAGATCTAATTTCCAAAAATATTATTGATTTGATTGACAAAGAAATTGAACAGCTAAAAGATGATAGAATAGATCAGGGTTTAGAAGAACTTGCAGATAGTGAAATTGTTTTTGAGAAAATGAAGAAAGTGGAAACACATACTTCTGATGAAACAGACAGTCCCAAATCGAACCGTTATAAATATATGGCAAAATCACTAATGACCAGACTGGAAGGTTTGAGAGCGGAAATTGATCCTGAAGATTTTGATCAGCTTAATATTCGGGAAAATCTTAAAAAGATAATAGATCTGGAAAATATTCGTAACAGAGGGTACAATACTGCTGTTAATTCAATTACATCAATTCTGGACACCAGCAGAATGGGATATCAGTATATTGAAAACCTGAAAAATGCCAGAGAACTGATTATTCGGGAGTATGAGGATACTGATCCTAATATTCTTCCGGATGAACGTTACAGTATAAAAATGAAGTATTATGATAATGCTCAGATAATTGAAGAACAGAAAGCCTATGATGTACAGGTAGCTGCATTTCAGGTTGAAGTAGAGCATTTGTGGGATGTACTTGATATGGTATATCTGGATAGCAAATTCCTAAAAAGAGTTTCTGATTATGATGATCTTGCAAAAGTTTACAAGAACAAGATTAAAAAGAAAATTAAGCTTAAATCAAATGATCCTTTATATGAAGACATAGACAAGGTATGGAATGAAATATCATTTATGAGATCTGCAGAGACAGAAGTTGAGCAGAGGAATAGAACATACCTCTTTGAAAAAGATGAAGTAAAGAAAAAACTTGTTCTTATGAGGGATAAACTTCAAAAAATGTATGGGTATAAGTACCCCATGCAGCGACGTGTTATGGAAGAACGTCTTGAATTTCTGGAACAGGAATTTAACAAGTTTGACTATATGATAAATCCATATCATATACAGACTGGTATACTTCTTGATGTTGATATTACATCAATTAAACGTAAAAAAGCCACTTTGGATGGAATGGCAAATGTACTTAACGAATTTCTAAATGGAGTTTCAAAAGGCTTTCAGGATGCTGCTTTTGCATCTTTCTCAAGACGTCGTTCAACAATGCGTGATGATATTGATCAGCATTTTGCCGGTTCTCTGGAAGAGGATATGCTGCCTTCAGGTTCAAAAAAGGATAAGGGGCAGTCTTATCTTGATATGTTAAATACTCCGGCGGATGAGCCCGCTACAACAATTAAAAAAGAAAAGGCACCTGCTAAGAAAACAAGGAAAAAGAAGGGTGTTGTTGATACCGGGAAAAAAACATCCCGGGGTCGAAGTAAAAAAAATAGTGGCGGACTTCGAACATTATAAAGAAAATATTTTAAGATCGTCCTGGATAACAGGACGATCTTTTTTTTTACAGGGAGTATTTAAATGATGAATCATTTATATGAATTTGAACATCTCTCATCCAAATCAAGTTTTAATAGTGCCCTTGGTCATTTTCAGACAGTATCAGATTTAATAGGTACTTTGGGAGATTATACAAATATTGCAGATACCTTAAATG
>JALTGJ010000285.1 GCA_027077185.1 Spirochaetales bacterium
GGATCGGGAAATTATTCTGGTTGGCACAGCACACATATCCCAGGGTAGTATTGATGAAGTAAAAAAGGTAATTGAAGAAGAAAAGCCTGATCATGTTTGTGTTGAAATAGATGCTTCCAGATATAAATCCATGACCGAAGGTCAGAATTGGGAGAACATGAAGATAGATAAGGTGCTTAAAGAGGGTAAAGGTTTTCTTCTCCTTGCAAATCTTGTTCTTACATCCTTTCAAAGGAAAATGGGCAAAAATCTGGGGACCACACCCGGTGAAGATATGAAAGCAGCTATTGAAGTATCAAAGGAAGCTGGAATTCCTTTTTCTTTCAGTGATCGTGAAATACAGGTCACATTAAGAAGGGCCTGGTCAAAGTCTTCTTTTTGGAATAAAAATAAGATGCTTGCAGCAATGATTTCATCTATCTTTTCCAAAGAAGAACTAAGTGAAGAGGAAATTGAAAAGCTAAAAGAAAAAAGTGCCCTCCAGGATATGATGGAGGAAATGGCAAAATATTTGCCATCTGTTAAAGAGGTTCTTATAGATGAAAGGGATCAGTATCTTGCAACGAATATTTTTAATTCTTCAGGCAGCAAAGTGGTTGCTGTAATTGGTGCAGGTCATGCAAATGGAATTGTTAAGTGGTTGAACGATATTTATGAAAATAAAGTTTCAAAAGACCTTACTGAAATAAGTCAGGTTCCAAAACCTGCTAAAATAAAGAAATATATTCCCTGGCTGATACCTATTGTAATTGCCGGTCTTATGGGGTTTGGGTTCTATAAGTCCGGATGGAATAAGGGGCTTGAAATGTTTGTCTATTGGTTCATGGTTAATGGTGTTCTTTCAGGACTTGGAGCATTAATTGCACTGGCTCATCCCCTGACCATAATTTTATCCTTTCTTGCGGCTCCATTTACCTCTCTTAACCCAACAATTGGGGTCGGCCTTGTAAGTGGTTTGTTTGAGGGTTATATACGAAGACCCCGGGTATCAGATTTTGAAAATTTACCGGAAGATATTTTGACTCTGAAGGGATTTTTTAGAAATAGATTTACCCATGCTCTTGTAGTATTTTTTCTTTCCAGTGTTGGAAGTTCTATAGGAACATTTATCGCATTTCCATTTCTGTTAAATTTAATCAGGTGATTTCCTAAAAATTGTTTTGATGCTTTCTGAAATATTGGAAACCCCTTTGTAGATTCCCCGTAGATACAAGGCATGCCTTGTATCTACGGGAATTGGTCCAATAAATTTTTTGTAACCCATTTCTTTTGCAGTTTTAATACGCCTTTCCATATGTGCAGTGGGCCTTATTTCTCCTGCAAGACTTATTTCTCCTGCTACAGCTGTTTCTGTTGGGAAGGGGATACCTGTCCTTGCTGAATATAGTGCACATGCCAGGGCAAGTTCTATCCCCACCTCATTTAGTTTCATACCACCTGCAACGTTTATATATATATCCTGATCAGATAAGCTGAGTTTCAGGTTCTTTTCAAGAACGGCAGCTATTCTGGATACCCTGTTATTATCAATTTTGTCAGAGTAAATTCTTGAAAAACCACTTTTTGCCGGAACGGTAAGAGCCTGAATTTCAACCATCAACGCTCTGGACCCTTCAAAAACAGGTACTGCAGCAATACCCGGGGGCATTTTACTGTCCCGTTGAATAAGAAATAATGTTGAAGGGTCCTTTACTTCTTTAAGTCCGGTACTTTCCATAGTAAAAAGCCCCAGTTCGTCAACAGAACCGAATCTGTTTTTAGCAGCACGCACAAAACGAACACCTGAGTTTGAATGGTCAAAATACAGTACTGTATCAACCATGTGTTCTACAATTTTTGGTCCTGCAATAACACCTTCTTTTGTAACATGGGCAATAAAAAAAACTGCTGCATTGTTGTTTTTACTCCAGCTTATAAGAGAATGTCCGCAGAACTTTACCTGATTAACAGTTCCCGGAACCTTTCCTGCTTCTTCTGATACAGTAGTCTGTATTGAGTCCAGAATTATCAGTTCAGGTTTTGAATCTTCCAAAACTTCCAATATATGTTCCAAATTGGATTCTATTAGAATCTCTATTTTTTTTGAGTTGATTTTAAGCCTGTCTGCTCTCATTTTAAGCTGACTGGCAGATTCTTCACCGGAAACATATAAAATTTTACCAGAACCTTCAGTACTTTTTATAAGATTTACTGCCCCTGCAACCTGCATCATCAGTGTGGATTTCCCTACTCCTGGTTCTCCACCCAGAAGAATGGCCGATCCCCGCATAATTCCACCGCCAAGGACTCTGTCTACTTCTGCATATCCTGAACCGAATCTGGGGGCAGTTGAAACATCTACTTCATTGAGCATTATTGATTTTTTTGAAGAAAGTCCGGGAGTCTGTAAATTGACAGAGCCTCTGCTTTTTGATCCTCCCGGGGCAATGGTTTGCTGTTCCATTGTATTCCATCCCCCACAGGATGGGCATCTCCCAAGCCATTTAGGATCCTGATGTCCGCATTCTATGCACTCAAAAATTGTTTTTTTTTTCGCCATGATAACCCTTAAATTTTTTTTCAGTATTATTTATCATTGAAATAGATTACTTTTTCTCCTGTAATGTAAGTATATGTAGTGAACGCAAAATGTCAAATTAATATCTTTAAATACTATTTTAATGAATATATCTATGTAAATCTATAAATAGTAGTATTGATTTACATAGAATTCTGTTGTATTATAAATTATGATCAAGAGAACCATTTCAGATCAATTACTATCTGCAGCTAAAAAATATCCTGTCATAACACTAACAGGACCAAGACAATCCGGGAAAACAACATGCTGTCGACTTACATTTCCAAATTTACCCTATTCCAACCTTGAAGAGCCTGATAACAGAGAATTTGCAATGTCAGACCCCAGAGCTTTTCTGGAACAGTTTAAAGATGGGGGTATTATAGATGAAATTCAGCGAGTTCCGGAGTTAACTTCATACTTACAGGGTATTGTTGATAATCCTCATTTTTCCGGGTTATTTGTTTTGACTGGCAGTCAGAATTTTTCTATTCGGAATACCATAAATCAGTCACTTGCCGGCAGAACAGCTATATTTACTCTATTGCCATTCTCTTATAGTGAGATAAAGACAATTATTCCTAATTTTACTGAGATTGATTTAATTTATAATGGTTTCTACCCCCGTTTGTATGATAAAAAGATTCTTCCTGGAAGGTTCTATAGTGATTATGTAAATACCTATGTGGAGAGGGATATCCGTTCTTTAAGTCTGATTAAAGATTTATCAACATTTCAGATTTTTCTTAAATTATGTGCAGGCAGAACCGGTCAAATTCTTAATATACAAAATATTGCAAATGACACAGGGATATCCCAGGCAACTGCCAGAGAATGGATCTCTCTGCTTGAAGCAAGTTATATTATATATAGACTTCCTCCCTTCTTTAAGAATGTTGGTAAAAGACTTATAAAAAGTCCCAAAATATATTTTTATGATCCCGGCCTGGCAGCATTTCTTATTGATATTAGTAATTCACAACAAATTGAGACACATCCTTTAAAAGGTAATCTTTATGAAACAATGATTCTCTCAGAATTAGTAAAAAATCGATTTAATCAGGGTATGATAAATAATTTATTATTTTATAGAGACAGTAATGGGAATGAGGTTGATGTAGTTATTCCTTCCGGGAATGGTTATACTGCTATTGAAATTAAATCAGCAAAAACAATTACGAATAGTTTTTTTAAGGGATTAAAGGATTTTGATTTACTGCAGGAGGAAAATGTAAAAAAAATACTAATTCATACCGGAGATAAAATAAAAAAACAGTCTGATATTCAGGTTACAAACCTGAAATTATTGGAAGAACATCTAAAGGAAGAGAATTAATGTTTGAAGTTACATCAAGTGCTGTAGAGCTAATCAACGAACTAATTAAAAGCTCAGAAAATAAAACTCATAACATAACTATATGCTCATCCGGAGTAGGCTGTGGAGGGCCGACTCTTAAAGTTGAAATGCGAACAGCAATGGAAGATGATATTGTTGAGACAGCAGGAGGATGCATTTTTCATATTCGTGCAAATATTTATGATAACCTACAGGGGGCAGTAATAGAGGGGATTGATACTTTTTGGGGTAAAAGGATTAATGTTAAAACCACATATAAATGTATATAGGGCTGTACTCCAAACTATAACTGACTACCCTGAAAAGGTATTACAAGGAGATAAATGCAGGAAATTATTTAAGTAAAACCAGTTCAGCAGATTCTTCAGGTATCCATGTTTGTGTATTATCCGGTAGTTTTATATAGTACCATCCTAATCTTTTATCCATTAGAGAAAATTCAAGACCTGAATGCAGGGGTTCTTTAAATGAGGAAGAATAGGCTTCTCCATCCCCCTTTCTGGCTATTACTTCATTTGTGGTAATAACACCTTCGGGGTGCCAGTGCATCTCAAAGCTGTCAATAATTAAAGAACCGAGAAATATAAGTGATACAATAGAAAAAATTATTATACCTGTAAGAAAATTATGTCCCCATGAAGGAGGAAACTTCTTTTTAATTAAAAGGAGACTTCCACTTATCCACACAATTGCGCTGCTTATTGCAAAAAGTATCGACTTGAAAGATGATGATAAATTGTAGTGAAAGAAAAATATTGTTTCTATTAATCGGGAACTTTCCTGTTCAGTAATTTTATCAATTCGTTTACTTCTTGCTGCTTTTAGATTTTCCTTTAAATTTTTATCTCCAGGTATTAATAAAGCAGCCTTTTTGTAGTAAAGGATGGCTTTCCCTATATTTCCTAATTTAAAATAGATATTTCCAATATTATAATAAAGTTTTCCATTATTTGTGCTTTCTGATAACTGTAAAAATTTATCTAAAGAGTCTGTATAGAGTTTTTTAGAGTTTTCGGGGTTGGAAACAGAGCTGTCCGAAGCTTTTTGAAATAAGCTATTAGCCTGGGTGTATAAGTCCTCCTGCAGATTTCTGTTAAGTGAAAATCCCTGAACTATTGTAAAAAGTAGAAAAAATATTATTAGTATCCCTGATTTTCTCATTTCTGTATTCTCCGATCCAGAATTTCTGCAGCTGTTAATATTTTATTAATAATATCAGTATATTTCAGTTTATAATCTTCTTCTGTTAATATAGAGCCTGCAAACTGTATTTCATCAAGATTTTTGAATATTTCCAGTATTAAGGAAATATTTTTATCTGATCCATCATTCTTATTTAACCATTCATTAATTTTTTCTATAGAAGTTAAAGTACTGTCTTTAAATATTTTCCTGGATAGAAATTTTTGAAAAATAAGTGTAATTTTTTTCCCGGTTTTATTTGTTACAAGATTGTCAGTTTTAATTTTGTTTAAATCTTTTTTAAGCAGACCAAGAGTATTTTTCCTGTAATATTTTTTAGAAAATAATTTATATTTATGAAATAAAATATTTAGTAAAATAGAAAGAAAAATAAGTGCTGGAAGTATTATAAACCCTAAAAGAGGGAAATGAAACAGTGAATTAATTCCATAACTCTGTTTTTTTAGTATAGAATTGTCCTCATAATTAAAATTAATTCCGCCCCTGGAAGTTTGTAAAAGTTTCTGTGACACTTTGTCATTTTGTAGTGTTTGTGAAGTTGGAGTAGAAAGACCTTCAATTTTTACAGATTCTACGTATTCAACTGTTATGGGGATAGGATCAGATTTTGCAAAACTGTATTTATTCGTTATAGTATCAAAATAGGGAATTATTATAGAAGGAATTTCAGTAACATTATTACTTTTGGCTCTGATTGTCTGTGTAAAAATAATGCTGTCTTCATCAATTTTACCGGCAGATATTTCCGATGGTATTTTAAAATTAGCACTAAGTTCTGCTTGTTTTTCTAAATCGGGAGCATCCCAGACTGAAATATTTTTTGGTCCCCATATTTTCAGCGTCAGAGTAATAGGATCTCCGGTTTTAACATTCAAAGGGCTTGCTGTGGTTTTTATGTGCAGTTCTCCAATATACCCGCTAAAATTATTTGGCTTATTTAATTTCGGAAGTTCAAGTACTTCGATTGATAATGAATTTGAAGGGACAGAAAACTGACTGTATTCAGGGCTGACTGATGAGAAAAATGAATTAAAAAAATCATTGGAACCGGAACTTCCTGCAGTTTGAGCACTTACAGATATTACTGATTTATGAATAGTAAAATTACCTGATTTTTTCGGGGTAACAAGTTTGCTGAAAGTAAGAGTTGTATAGGTTTTTCCGTTAAAGCTGCCCTTTCCCTGAACAGCATTTACTGTTGTTCCATTGATAGGGAAACTAACAAGTCTTGAAGGATCCACTGCTGTATTAGAGGGATCGGAAAAATAAAAGTTTTTATTTTGAAAGAAAGGAATAGAATATGTAAAATCTTTTACATTTAATCCAATATACCAGGTAAAAGTTATCTTAAATTGCTCTCCTACATAGCTTTTATTCTTATCCAGCTCTACTTTTAAGTGGAAGTCTTTACTTTGTTCGGCTTGTGTAACTTTTACCTGAATTGGTTTAGTTGTATAATTATTTCCATCAACGGTAATTGTAATTGCAGGAATTGTTAATATACCGGTAGTTTTGGGTATTAAACGATATGAAATAAAATATCCCCTATTTACAGACTCCCTGCGTTTACCATTAATTATAGTAATCCGGCTGCTGCTGTTATTTTGTCCGCCCAGAAACTTTACAGAAAAATTTTTTGAAAAAGTACTATTCCCCCAGCTGTTTTCAGGGTAACTGGAAATTTTTTCACTCCCCTTTATTTGTACCTGATATATAAATGACTCTCCAACACTTAGATCATTTTTTTCTACTATAGAGGATACCTGAACAGTTTCACCGAATAGAGCTGCTGTAAATAATAACATAACAAATACCAGGAATAGTAAAATACTTTTCTCTTTCATTTTACCAGTCCTTATCCACAGGTTCAGCAGATCCATTTGATAATAGTAATTTTACTGCTTCTTGTCTTCTTGCTTCTTCTTTTAGTATATCTTCAGGGGATACATTTTCAGAATTCGATAAGTTCTGTTGATTAGTGCTCTGCTGACCCGGCTGCTGCTGGTTTTGCTGATTATTGTCCTGCTTCCCCTGTTGCTGCTGGTTCTGGTTTTGCTGATTATTGTCCTGCTTCCCCTGTTGCTGCTGGTTCTGGTTCTGTTGATTATTGTTCTGCTGACCTTGCTGCTGATTTTGGTTTTGCTGATTATTGTCCTGCTTCCCCTGTTGCTGCTGATTCTGGTTTTGTTGTTTATTATCCTTCTGTTGTTTTTTTAGTTCATCAATACGGATTCTTCCAAGTTCCAGGTTGTATGCGGCCTTTTGATTATTCTTATCCAGCTGCAAAACCCTTTCAAAATGGCTTACTGCTTTTTCGTATGACTGCAGAGCTGCTGAAGGATTTTTTACTTTATCAGTTTCTGCTTTCATAAAACTGCTGTTTCCGGCATTGTATATTGCCCTTATATGCCCTGTGTCAGAGTTTGAATAGGTGGCAGAATTTTCAAAGTCAGAAAGAGCTTTGTCGTATTGTCCCAATTTAAAAAAAGAGGCTCCTCTATTATAAAAAAGAGTATAATCAGCTTTTTTAGTCAGTCCTTCAGTATATTCCTTTACAGCATCTTCGTACTTTCCTTCCTGATATAATTTATTTCCCTTTGCTTCATTATTATTAAAAGAAAATGAAAAAACGAGCATAGAGGGTAAAATTAAAAACAGCAGCAATAAATAAATTTTTGCGGATCTTCCGTTCATACTAAAAATTATCCTCCCGTTTTAATAAGCCGAAAAATAACAAAAAGTAGGATAAAAGAAGAAAGAATTGAAATAATTCCTGGTATTTCATAATAGTATCACCCTGTAGTTCCTTTTTATCTGCACTTGCAATCAATCTAAGATAAATTTCTCCAAGATCAAATGCACCTGTTCCTACATTCAGATATTTTCCTCCAGGGCTTGCTTCTGCCATTTTTCGAAGGGTATCAGCATCCAGTTTGGTCCATACTTCTTCTCCGTTGTATGTAAGAAATATTCTATTTCCCTGAGCATCCTTTATTGGAATTCTGGTTCCCTGGTTCTCGTCTCCCAGTCCTATTACAATTAGACGAATACCCTGTTCCCCAGCTTTTTTAGCTGCTTCAATTGGAAAGCTTTCATGATCCTCACCGTCGGTGATTAAAATTATATCTTTATATTTTTTCTCTTTTGAATCTAAAATATTAGTCATAGCCTCCCTTAATGCATCCCCAAGCATTGTTCCACCTCTGGATACATCATTTACTGACAGGCTTTCTGTTGCTGATCTGAAAAATGCATAGTCGGTCGTTAAAGGGCATTTTACAATAGTAGTTCCTGCAAATTCAATAAGAGCTACACGGCTGCCGATGAGCCTGGAAACAGTATCAATAATTTCGGTTTTTGCTCTTTCCAGACGGTTTGGTTTAATATCCTCTGCAAGCATAGATCTGGAAACATCAATAACGAAAACAACATCTCTTCCTTTACGTTTAACCTTTACCTCTTTCGGGTTCCAGCCAGGGCGTGCCAATGCTATAGCTATAAAAATAAGGGATACAAGCAAAAGAATTTGCCCTGGTCGCATTTTTTTTGTATTAGCAATTGAAGTTGATTTTTGGATATAGTTATCATGTATAAAATACTGAAGAGTTCTTTTCCTTCTGTAATAATCATAAATAAGCAAAAGAATTAATAATGGTAAAAGCCATAGAAAATTAATATTTTCTATTGAAATAAACCTGAACATCATATTTATGGTATCCTTCTTAAAAGAGTTATGGAGAGTAAAATATGCATGGAAATAAAAATAAGAGCCAAAAGTGCAAAAATGGAAAAAGTCTCTTTATAGTCAACATATTTTACTGATTCTATTTCACTTTTTTCAAGGTTATTAATTTCTGTATAAACAGCTTTTAGACTTTTTACATTTTCTGCAGAAAAATACTTCCCACCTGTAAGGGTTGAAATTTGTGTGAGTGTATCCACGTCCAGGTCAGAACGGGTTGGGATTCTCTGTTTTCCCATTATTGTATTTACTGTAACCCAGGAATCACCTCCGCCAATTCCGATAGCATAGATTTTAATTCCCCAGTCCTTTGCCAATTGAGCTGCCTGAACAGGAGAACGTTCTCCCC
>JALTGJ010000286.1 GCA_027077185.1 Spirochaetales bacterium
AAAAACAAGAACATCCTCCATTCTTTTCTGGACATCAACTGTTTCCAGTATTCTCTGCTGTACTTCTCTTTCGGTGTTAAGAATAGATGTTATAAAATCAGCAATCTTTCCAGGATGATCTATATTAACCATATTCAGGCGCATTTCCTCAGAAAAAAGAGGATTATTCTCAGACAACTGTTTCATTTCAGACAGTAAAGATCGTGTAAGAGCCTTAACTTCCAAAGTTGTATCATTTTGATCTTCCAGATAATCCACAGCAGCTACTGTAGGCCCTTTTTCTGAAAGAAATTTCTTAATTTTAAATCGTTTTAAAGTTGAAATAAAAATATTAACTCCACCATCCGGAAGGTTTATTTTCTTAACTATTTTGGCTGCAGTTCCAATTGAAAATAATGAATCAGGTTCTGTGTTTTCACCGGAATCATCCTTATCCAAAAGCAGCCCGATCATACTGTCACCTGCAAGTGCAAGTTCTATAACTTCCAGATCATGGCTTGATTCAATAATCAGAGGTGTAAATATTCCAGGGAAAATTGGTTTTCCTATTAGTGGAATAATAAATAGTTTGTTCGGAAGTAACTGATCTACCGGAATTATTTGTTTTTCTAGCATATTTCCTCATTAGTATTTGTTAGTTTGTATTTTATCAATGAGCCTTAACTTCAGGCAATAGTAAAATAATGATAAAATTGCCATTGAGCAACTAAATTATTACAGCTTTTTATACTTTTGTATTAAAATCTGCATAAAAACAATTAAAAATGATAAACACCATGTATATATTTAAAACAATTTAAATTTGCACTGTACATGCCAATAAGCTTACCTTATCATAAGCTTAAAATGAACCGTAATCTTAAAACTGACAGTATAATACTGCGAACAAGAAGAATTGCAGAACTGCACAAGGGTTTGTCCTGCATAAGCAGATCTCTGGGGCTTATAAATGTAATTGCCTATGGAGCAGGAAAAGGTAAGAGTAAGCTTTCCGGAATGGTCGATCCTTTTTCTCTATTATCTATGTATCTATATTATGATCCTGTTAAAGACAGTTATAAGGTAAATGATATTGAACAAAAAATAATATTTCCAAACATAAGAAGTGATCTTGGTAAATTTTATATTGCATCGTTCTGGGCGGAAATAATATTAAAATCTTATTCAGGTGGTGGGGAATCGGAGTCGATATATCCACTTTTGGCAGATAGTCTGGAAATATTGAATGATGCGGATAAATCCGGGCAGAATCTTGTGTTGCTGCAGTTTCTCTGGCGATATTTGAGAATATCAGGTTTTCAGCCGGATATAAGTTTATGCGGTAATTGCGGATCTCCTTTATCCTATAATGAAAATATATGGTTTGATGAAAGAGACAATCACATAATTTGTTCTTCCTGCCGTGCTTCGGGCAGTATCATTCCTTTTTCTTCCGGAGGAAGGAAGTATCTTGAACATACCTCCTTATTAAATTTGGATAAAAGTATGAGAATAGGTCTGGACTCCAATTCTATAGATGTACTAAAACGTGTAATGTTTGCTATGATCCAAAACATAGTTGAGTATCCTCTAAATACTTTAAAAAAGGGATTATTAAATCATAATTAATTTTGTAACTGGAAAAAATGTATGAAATGGAATAAAAAGAAAATAGATTCGGATATAGTTAAAGGTTTGTCGGTCAAATATGGAATAGATCTTCTTATGGCTTCAATATTTTCCCGGAGGGGAATAACAGAACCTGAAGATATAAAATTTTATCTGGAAAGTGATCTCCGTTATACCCACAATCCATTTCTTTTTGAAGAAATGGAAGATGCAGTAGACCGTATCCACCAGGCAGCAGATGAAGGGGAGAAGGTAAAAATATTTGGGGACAGGGATGTAGATGGAATAACATCTACAGTTATTTTGAAAAATGGGCTTTCCAGTATTGGAATAGATGCAGATTGGTCATTGCCTGAGGGTGACGATCCTTATGGATTGACAATAGAGGGCATAGATAAGTTTGCAGAAGAAGACGGAACTTTAATAATAACGGTTGACTGTGGTATAAGCAATAACAAAGAAATTGAATATGCAAGAGAGAAGGGTATAGATTCAATAATTATCGATCATCATCTTCCTTCAGAAAACATACCTCCTGCTGTAGCTATTATTAATCCCAAAAGTAATGATTCCTGCTATCCTTTTAGAGATTTAGCTGCCTGTGGCGTTGTTTCCAAGGTCGCCTGGGCATTGTCCTTTTCTACAAATGAACTCTATAAAGCAGAGATTGTACTGTTAAACATACGCCCCGGGAATGATACCTTTATAATAGATGCAGTCAGACTTGTTAATATGGTCGAGATAGAAAGAGTTTCCGAAAATATAGTCCCTGGTGTTGTAAGAGTCGAACAAACACGTTTGGGTGAATTCCTTTTTAACAGACAAATTCTTGTCTACGATGGAGACCTGCAGAAGATTATGCTTAAAAAAGTGTTTGGTGTTGATACAGAAATTGAACTTATGGATATAGCGGGTCAAATTTGGGAGGTTTTTCCTAAACTTACGGGTATGAGTCTGTTGGAAATGCGGGGGAAAAGTAAATCTGCAAGATATTTGGGAAAAAGTATTGCAGAAATTGATGTTTTTTTGAACCTCCTTAATTCATATATTTACAAAAAAATAGATCTGATGAAATCCAATTTCGAAAATAATCTGGATCTGGTTGCCCTTGGAACCCTTGCCGATATGATGCCTTTAAAGGATGAGAATAGAATATTGCTAAAGCATGGAATGCAGCTGATAAATAATTCAAAAAGAACCGGATTAAATGAGCTTCTTTTTAAACAGAACCTTCTAGGAAAAAAAATAAGTACAACAGATTTAGGCTGGCAGGTTACTCCTGTAATAAATGCTTCCGGACGCCTTGGACAGCCGGGAAAAGCAGCTGAGCTTTTTATAAGTAAGGACCGGGGCGTTCAGAAAAGTATGGCCGAAGAAATAGTAAAAATGAACAAAGAACGTAAAAAACTTGGAGAAAGTGCATGGAAATCTGTACTTCCCAGGGCAGAAAAAAGCTTTAAAGAGCTGGATGAAAAGATGGTCTTTGTAG
>JALTGJ010000287.1 GCA_027077185.1 Spirochaetales bacterium
ATGATATATAATTAAACTATGGAAACACGAGTAGAACTTCTTAAAGAAATACGAAAACTAATTAGAGATATTCCTGACGAAGGATTAATTTTTCTTATAGAACAGGCTAATAAACTTGCATACAACAAAAGAGTAGAAGATCTTAATGCCCTACAGGCAAAAATCCAAAAGAAAAGTAAACCTAAGACCGGGGAAGTTAAAAAGCGGGATATTGATAAATGTACTGTGTCCGTAGAAAGAGGATCTTTTAACAGAAGTTTTATCCTTATAATAGGGAGAACCCGAAAAACAGTTACCGAAGATGAAATGGTTAAACTTGTAAGAATATGTCATAAGGTAAAAAACAGGCAGGAAGGTGCAGAAAGGCTATACAACAGACTGGAGCATGAAAGGGATGACATTCTTATGGATGCCGGAATAAAAAAGAAAGACGATAAATGTCTTTATGAAATATATAAATATTTAAAGGCAAATTTTAGTATGGCTGATTAGATTTTTCCAATCAGCTCAACAATTTCCTTTTTATTGTTTAAATTTTCAATCCAGCTTTCGGGAATGGATTTTTTTCCATTGACTAACCCTAATATCATACCAACCGGCATACCTCGTGCGGCACTGTCTCCCCCGGACTTTGCATTTTCCTCCATAGCAAGCTGATAATTATCTGTATATTTAGATATTAAGTGTATAACTCCAGGAAATCCATGACTAACATCACATGCCTGGCCGAACTTCTTTATTACCAAAGATGTTTTTTTCTTAGTGCTGCTTTTAAGCCCTTCTTCAACCCATTTTTGAATTTGTTTACTGTAATATAATGAAACAGCACTTAAAGAGGGATTTAATTCTTTACCGTCAAGCAGTTCCACTGCAAGATTTGCAAAAAAATCTGCTGTTTCGAGAACTATTTTGGAATTATGTGTAAGAGCAGTCTGTGCTTTAAAAGAGGATTTTAAAACATCAGCCTTATCTGCATATTTTAGTAATAGAGGTGTTGCTCTGCCTACCGGACTGAAATCAGTAGAAGCAGAACCACAGTCAGTCCAGTCTACTCCACGTTTAAGATTTTCGAGGGTTTCAGTACTTGCATGATCCTTATACCCTTCATATACCTGCAATTCATCCATCCACTCCTGGCCGAAAGCTGATAAATTAAATTCTGAGTTTTTAGCAAGAGATTTTAAAAGCCAAAGGGTCTGATCACCGTACTGAGTAAAATCACCTGCCTGTTTTTTTCCATGATAGCTTGTTATAGGATTATTATATCCAGACCAGTTAAGGGAAGCATCTTCAATATTTTTTGTGTTATATTCCCAATGTGGTCCCAGTGCATAAGCATCTGCACAAAAGGCACCCCAAAGGGCACCATGTATTTTATCTATATTCATGTATATATGATAATAATAGTAATATTAAAAATCAAGAAAAATCGATAAGAAGAGACTCAATAAGATCAGCCATTTTTACAGAAGATTCTTTCATAAACTGTTTAAATCTTTTCGGTTTGGTTCCTTCAGCAGTATCAGAAATAACTCTTGCAAGGAAAAAAGGGACATTATGTATTCTACAGGCAGCCCCTGCTGCAGCTCCTTCCATATCTACAGCGTAACCATTTATTTCTTTTATTAAACTTTTCTTTTCATGCTGCATAACCATATTAAAAAAACTGTCTCCTGTAATAATTCTACCCAGTTTAACTTTAAAGCCACCGGGATTCCAGTTTACAGCTTTCTGAATTAGTCCGGGATCTGTTTTATAAAATCTTACAATATTTGAATCATTCTTTTTATTTGACAAAGAATTAACTGTTGGGAGCTCTCCAGGTTTAAATCCAAATGATGTAATATCAATATCCCACTGCATAGAATCCTGTGCTATTATGACATCACCAATATTAAGATCAGATTTCAGTGATCCGGCAATACCTGTATAAAACACAATTGATGGTTTGAATTTTTCAATAATATGACTTACGGCAACAGCTGCCTGAACCTTACCCATACCGGTATGTCCAATAATACATTCCTGTCCTGCAAAGGTACCAATAATAAACTTATAACTGTTCCACTTATGTATAGATCTTCTACTCGTTTTTTCAATAAAGCAATCAGATTCAGCTTCCAGAGCAGTAAGTATTGCATACATTAAAATTTCTCCCTAAGCCATTCTTCAACAGCCAGAGAAAAACCATCATTATCATTTGAACTTACAGTCCTGAATTCGTCCCTAAGATCCTGATGGGCGTTTTCAACAACCCGGGATTCTCCGGCCCATCTAAGCATGTGAATATCATTAAAATCATTACCTACGGATAAAACTTTATCCGGGCCAAGCTGATAATTATCTGCTAAAAGTTTGAGAGTTTTTCCTTTATCTATATGTAAAGGAAATATTTCAATCCAGTCAGATTTAAAATCCAGTGGGGAAGTTGTACGAATTACAGTAAAATTACCAAAAAGTTTGTTTATTTTTTGATACATATCACCACCGGGAATATCTATTACAAGAAACTGGGAAGATCCTTTGGACAGATCTGATAAATTCTTTAAAGATTGTGCATGTTCCTTATATATATTAAACCTGTCCTCGTAATCTTTATTAATACCTCTTTGGTAATAAAGAAATTTATGATTATCAGGTAGAGTTTGATGAACCATAAAGTCACAACCAAGTTCTATAAGCTTATTGCCTATTAGTTCTGTGTCTTTGCCGGAAAGTCCTGTATCGTAGATTAGCTGTCTGCTTTCTCTGCAATAAATACCGGCTCCGGAAGCTACTATCAGATAGTCTATGGGAACATTATCCAATAAAACTTTATTTAGAGAAAAATAGGACCGTCCCGTGACTATAACCCTTAGAATATTCATTCCACCCAGTTTTGTAAGAGTAGCCCTGCTTCGGTCTGAAACAGTATGATCACTCCTAAGAAGAGTACCGTCAAAATCTGTTGCAACAATGGCTTTAATACCGATTTTTCTGCAGCTATCTTTCAAGAGCATATCTATTCTACAATCTCATAATTGCTTACGGTTACCGGTGTCATAAGACTGTAGAGAACCTTTTCAAACATAACACCCTCTCTGCCCGGACTGTTATA
>JALTGJ010000288.1 GCA_027077185.1 Spirochaetales bacterium
ATCTTTATATTCGCCAGTTCTACTGCTCTGCATTCGAGAAGAAGTTTTTTTGACATAGTAAATGAGACAAGCGTAAAAAGCTCGTCTATTCAAAACTATTTGCGCGGTGGTGTTTTTATTATATTTTTATATTTAATATCTATTTATTTTTATAATTGGAGGCTGTTAAACAGGTAGAATGAAGCAATATAGTCAAAAATAAAAAAACATATCTACTTAAATAACACTTTAAGATGAATATACCTGACAGACCGCCTAATTGCTTAAAATGTATCCATTTTGCAGTTACATGGGAGCCTAAGTTTCCCCGAAGCTGTAAGTTATTTGGTGTAAAATCAAAAAATCTTCCTTCTGTATCTGTTAAACTTGCAACAGGCAAAAATTGTCCGGCTTTTAAAAAATCTCCTAAAATAAAGGAGTGAGCATTATAAGCTATTTGCGCTTCTCACATTTTTGGTTATAATAGCAGTTATTCTCTAATATAGGGATAATACACTGCGCAATATAGCCCTGGATGCATGGCCGAGCAGTAAACTTGTTTGCGACCAGGCCCCCAAATTCTAAAAGAGGGATACATCGCACAAGCCTGAATAATAATTGGTTTTATTTTTAAAGATTATGGTATATATTATTTACAATGAGTTTTAACAGGTATTTTATTTTAACAGTGCTAATTATACTAGTCTCTTTTTTTGAGGTATCTTTCCTTTATTCACAGGAGGATTCCGGGAAACCAAGTATAGTTATTGTTCCTATGGCTGCAAAAGATGTCCCTTCCTATGTACCTATGATAGTTGAGAGACTTCTTGCTGCAAAAATAGATAAAACAGGTGCCTATTTTATTTTTGACAGAGAAGTGCTTGATAAAATTCTAAGTACAAATAAAATTACCCTTCCGGAAAATATAAGTGATGATGTAGCAGCAAAAATTGGTCAAAAATTAGAAGTAAACAATGTTCTCTACGGTAGAGTATCAGAGGTAAACTCAGAATTTGTAATTCATACAAAGGTTTTGGATACAGATACAGGGAGTGTAATTGCAGAAGATACCGAAAAATCAAAGGACTTAAAGGGTCTGGACGAGGCCATTAGTGCTTTAACAAGAAGTATTGTAAAAACTGTTTTACCCAAAGAAGCTGTTGCAGAAGCAGTGCAAACTCTTGATGCTGCTGAACAGACTGATAAGGAAGCTGCAACAGAGGAAAGTGTTTCTGCATTTGAAAAACTTGTGCAAGAGGATCCCGATAAAGCCCTGGCCGCTGTCAGTGAGCCTGCCCGGGAAGCAATAAAAGAACAGGCCAGGCAGGAAGTTGTTGGTGAAGAGGTTCAGAACCTCTTTGAAGAGGAAAAAGCGAATAAAAGACGTGTCTGGCAGTTCTGGTCTATGATAGGTCTGGAAAGTTCTGTTCAGTTGGGAAACCTTTTTGGAAGCTCTTCTATTGATTTGCGCCTAGAATCACTTCTTAGCTGGAATAACTATATGAATGGTATTTTTATAGATGATCCATACAGGTCTTACCGGGATAATCTACAGAATTCACAAAGTGATCAGGTTATAAATTACATTTTTACCGGCGGAGCAAATATTGGCCTTGCTTTTGCATATAAAGCCATGCCCGATGATTTGTTTTCTTTTACAAATGCAGGAAGAGCTGTTTTTGCAATTTCCAGTCTTATACAGATTTCCGGATATATGGCTCAGGCGGCTACTGCCCAGCTTGGTTTTTATGCTCAAAGAAAATATTTTGACTACAGTACAGCTACAAGTAATTTTACAGAAAAATATGAGGCCTACAGAACTGCCTATCTATGGCCCCTGATTGCAGAATATAGTAGAACCGGTTTATGGACACTCGGTATTGCAGGTATGGTAACAGCAGCTCTTCTTCCCGGGGACAAGTCCCCCATGATATTAAGTGATAAATCTCGAAAATATCTTACCTGGGGCCAGACTCTTATTAGTATTGGAAACTTTACTTCCGGAATGGCAAATAATTTTAGGGGGAAGGCAGAGGAATACTGGATAAGTGATAATTCACCATCCGGAACTATTGGGGATAGTTCTTATTTGGGTAATTTTATTACCTCCGAAGTTTTCTATTATTCTACTTATGCAATTTATCTGGGAGGAGCAGTATTAACATATATGGGTCTGACCTATAATGGTCCGGAAATAGGTGTTAATACAGCTAATGGGAATTCCGATAATAATCTGTCTTTTGCTGTTGTTCCTGCTCCCAATGGTCTAACAGCTGTTGTAAGGCTAAGGTTGGATTGATGAATAAAAATCTTTTTGTATTAATATTTTTAGGCTTAGTTTTATTTTCCGGACTGTTCGTATCCTGTGATTTCCTTCTTCCTGCTCCGTTGGGAAGGAACAATCCCTTTGACAACGAATCCCAAATTGGACGGTTTAATGCTGCAGTCTCTGGCCCTGACTCGATAGTAACAAACTGGGACTGGAAGGATGCACTTCCTGCTATTGCAGATAAGAGGGTTATTGATAAAATTAGGATTGTTCACGGGTCAGGAAACAGACCTACCGGGATTGGGCTGCTTTTTGATGATAATGTACAGGAATTTACATCTACTTACAACTGGTCCTATAACTGGCCTGGGCTCCAGACTGGCAGAGATCATTATTTTGCACTTTATGCTCACGAAAAGGGAGGCCTGTGGCTTTCTCCAAAATATATTGAAACCTATCTTGATACTTCTGTTTCCGACTCCAATATTACTCTTTACCCAATGTCTCCTCCAACTACAGAAAAAGATTTTGCAGTTTATAAGGTTATAAATTCTCTTTTTACTACTTCAGATGAAACTGCTAATACAGGAGTTAGTGTTGGTGCAGGAGATTTCCTGATTCTTGAATTTAATATTAATAATACAATTTATTTTGATCAATTTCTCTTACATTTAAAAAATACTGTTGGGGCAAATGGTACTTTAAATATATATGCTATAAAAAAAGATCTTTCCAGTATAGTAGATTGGACGGATATGATCTCAAACAGTACAATTGATTATGATACTGCAGTAACAAGACAGATTACATCTACAGATCAGGCTTTTAATATACCTGAAG
>JALTGJ010000289.1:0-2224 GCA_027077185.1 Spirochaetales bacterium
GTCTCCCTCCAATAATAATTATTTTTATGATGTCTGGTCTTTTCTTCATGGGAGTTACTTCTCTTGTAGAGAGTTCTGCTGTTGGTGCTCTTGCTGTCACAATAGTTGCTCTTGTTAAAAAAAGATTAACCTGGGATGGCCTAAAGGATGTTTTGACAGAAACTTTAAGTGTTAGTTGTATGTTTATGTGGGTTATTTTAGCAGCACTTGCGTTTGGAGCTGTTTTTGATGGTCTTGGTGCAGTTCACGCTATTAAAAATCTGTTTCTCAATTATGGGTTCACAAAATGGGGTATTATTTTGATGATGCAGTTGTCATATATACTCATGGGTATGTTTTTAGATGATACTGCAATGCTTATAATTGTAGCACCCTTATATGTTCCCCTTATTATTGAATTGGGATTCAGCCCCATCTGGTATGGTATTCTATATACTATCACCTGTCAGATAGCCTATCTTACTCCTCCATTTGGTTATAATTTATTTTTAATGAAGGCAATGGCTCCGAAAGAAATATCTCTTTCAGACATCTATCGGTCCGTATGGCCCTTTGTTGCTTTAATGGTATTAGGTCTTGGCATTGTAATGTTATTTCCTGGAATTGCTACCTGGCTTCCTAATCTGGTGTATGCCAATAGATAATTAGTATGGATAATATACCCCGGTGATATTGTAATATATTCCCGGGGTTAAAATTTAATTCCATATTCTAATGCCAGAAATTTTATATTTTTTCTGGCATTTTCATACTTTACTTTTCCGTACTCATAAAAGTCAAAATCAATTTTGGAAACACTTTTCTGAATTAAACTCCAGAGAAACCAGTGAATATCCGGAAAGGGTTTAAACATGTCAAAATAATACAGGGTTTCGTCAAAGTTTTTCCCCTGGCAGTAATGTTCTGTAATTTTTAATTCAATATCTCTTGGAACAAGTATTTCCTGGAACATATCTGCAATATCGTAGTACTTTGGTCCCATCCCTGAATATTCCCAGTCAATAATGTACATGGGCCTATCGAATTTTTCTTTATATTCTTCAGAAACAAGAATAAAATTGTCTGCCAGCAGGTCATTGTGGGTAATTACATATTTACTTTCAGGAATATTTATTTTTTCTATAAGTAGTTTTAAATCTTTTAAAATTCCCAAAATATCAAATTCAGGGAAATCTACATTTAGATTGTAAAGAATCTTATATAATTTTGCACATTGCTCGTATGGATTGAAAATATAATTTAACTGTGCTCCACTTGAATGTATATTTCTTATTGGTTCAACTATTAGTTCTCTTAAGTCGTCTTTTAGAAAGTCCTTATTCGTAAGTGTGTATCCACCAGTAATAAATTCAACAATAGTTGCCTTCTTTTCAGGAAGATACTTTATGAGCTTTGGTGTTATTTTTGCTTCTGCCATTTGTCTTAGAGCACTCGCTTCTCTGTCCCTGTTTATAAACATTTCGGTTTTATCACCGTATACTCGAATGGCAACATCACCTTTTTCAGATTTTGCTCTATAGAGCAGGTTTGTTATCCCGCCGCTAAGAACTGAAATATCAATGTCCTGCCCCTTCCAGTCAGGCATTAGTGCTTCCATCATTTCGTGTGTAGATGCAGCTTCCATTAAACTTTTGATATCATTCATTTTTTTTCCTTGTAACGAATTATAAGTAATATATGATAAATGATATATTTTAGTTGTCAAGTATTTCTTTTTGCGTATATAATTCTAATTCAATGTTGCGTTATTATGATTTATATTTTGATGATACATATTGTAAAATATATGTTGTCAATATGTTGTAGATAGTGATATTCTGCTAAAGGAATTGTATATTTGAATTGTTATGTATTATTTTGAATTATCTTGAAAATTGAGTTTTAGTAAAGGAGAAGTATATGGTAAAAGAAATCACAAGGTTTTCATTCCCTGTGTCCATAATATATGGACCTGGTTCAATTGGAGAACTTCCAGGCGAGTTTGAAGAATTGGGAGTTAAAAAGCCCCTGATTGTAACAGATCCAATGATGGAAAAGACAGATTCATTTAAAAGTATTCTTAAAGTTTTGGAAGAGAAAAATATTGAGTATAAAGTTTTTTCGGGTGTTCAGCCGAATCCCCACGATGTTGATGTGGAAAATGGAGTTTCTGTATATAAAACTGCAAATTGTGATTTTATTATAGGTGTAGGCGGCGGAAGCCCTATGGATGCAGCAAAAGCTC
>JALTGJ010000289.1:2234-3087 GCA_027077185.1 Spirochaetales bacterium
GAAGGAGGGGATATTGCAGATTATGATGCTCAGTCCAGCACAAAGAAAGATATAAACGGCCCTCTTCCTAAGATAATACTTATTCCAACTACAGCTGGTACCGGAAGTGAGGTTGGGAAATGTTCTGTAATTACCTCAACCTCCCAGGGGCGAAAGATATTTTTGTGTAATCCTCTTATGCTCCCTGTCAGAGCTGTCCTGGATCCTGAGCTTACTGTTAGTCTACCTGCTCATCTGACGGCTGCTACCGGAATGGATGCTCTCACACATAATATAGAATCCCTTACAGCACCTGTTTTTCACCCTATGTGTGATGGAATTGCTGTTAAAGGAATAGAGCTTATAATTAAAAATTTGGAAAAAGCCGTAAAAAATCCATCAGATATAGAAGCAAGAGGATATATGATGCTTGGGGCAATGATGGGTGCTGTTGCTTTTCAGAAAGACCTGGGAACTGCACATTCACTTTCGCATGCATTATCTGCTGTTTGTAATCTTCAGCATGGACTTGCAAATGCAATAGTACTTCCCTATGTTATGAATTATAATAAGGAAGTATCAAAAAAAGAGTATGCCATTATTGCCAGAGAATTTGGCATTAATACCTTTGGAATGGATGATCTCGAAGCAGCTGAAAAGGCGATTGAGGAAATTAGGGCTCTTAATAAAAGAATAGGTATACCCTCTTCTCTTAAAGATGTTGGTGTTAAGGAAGATCAGCTGGAGGAAATAAATGGAAAGGCTTTTCAGGATCCCTGTCACCTTACAAATTCCAGATCCTGTACAAAGGATGATCTTATGTCTCTTCTAAAAGAAGCTTTCTAAGGGAAGATAAAAAGGAGTTATTCTATGT
>JALTGJ010000290.1 GCA_027077185.1 Spirochaetales bacterium
GTAATATATTGAAGATTGAGTCTGGAAAATAGAATTTTAATATCCTGTTCTGTTCCAATTTTTTTCATTTTAAACTAACCTTAGAATGAAATTCCAATATTAATCCTGCTTCCTGTATAGATCCAGTCTGGTTTCCCAAATAAAAGATCCTGTTGAAACTGCATATATACACTCATAACAGGATGTACCTTTATACGGATGCTGCCATTAATGTATGGCCCCATCAAAAATCCAGCGCCCGACCCGTCATAAGTCTTCTGAAAAGTTGGAGTTATTCCTGTTCCAAACCCATATTGTATTTTTTCAACCTGAAATGGAAAATATATGCCCAGTTTCAATGGAATAAGAAAATTTGCGTTAATTTCTCCGGAGGTTCCGGTCTCTGTATTAATTCCAAAATCTGCGCCACCTACAATATCCATCCCCTCTATAACTTCGACCTGATAAACAATACCTGTACTAAGATATAGAGTTTTGTAGGCGAAATAATTAATACCAAACTCACCGGTAAGCATTGATTTCCCTTCTAAAGCACTAATTGAGGATACTGCTATAATAAATACAGATATAATTAAAATCATTTTTTTCATAATATTATCTCCTAAAACTATTTTATTTTTCGGCATTTAAACTATATTATGTAACCTGATAATGTTCTCATTATTATATTTTTAGGGTATCATACTTTTAACATACTTATAATGAGTTGCTGCAGCTGTAGTATATGAATATAAAGTAAATAGAAAGGACAAAACAACAGCTACTTTCGCTACGGAACATGGAAAAAATATGAACATAAATAGCTTACTGAATTATCTAAATAAAAAAACCATACAAACAATGATAAGTATGTATTGCAGGGCAAATCATTCTAAAATTACAGGTAAAAATAATAAACTATGTGATGAGTGCCTGGGAATAGAAAAATATTCACTTTCCAAACTTAAATTATGCCCGTTTGGATCCCAAAAACCAAATTGCCCCAAATGCCCAATTCACTGCTATTCACAGGAAATGAGAGAGAAAATAGCTGTTATTATGAAATATTCTGGTCCCGGAATGATTTTTAAACATCCCGTATTAGCTCTATTCCATATTTTGAACAATTTTCGAAAAATTAACAAACTTAAGTAGCTATGCAGTCAGATAAAGCATTTATTCTAACAAGATCCGCAAGTGACAGAAACGGGAGTTGTACCCTTATCTATTTCGGTAGATCAGCAAATAGAGCTTTTAAGATACTAATTACAAATCACAGGCCTCTTTTTTTTATTAAAAGAGAGGCAGAGATCCCTAATTTAAGGGGAATGGAAAGGAAATCCGTCGAACTTCTATCCTTTTCAGATCAGGATGTAGATGCACTCTACTTTAATTCTCTAAATAATTTTTACGATGGCAGACGTATTCTAAAAGACAGGCAAGTGCAGATGTTTGAATCGGATGTACGCCCTGCAGACAGATACCTTATGGAACGATTTATCAATGGTGCCGTTTCAATTGAAGGCTCCAATACAGTCAGGGAAGGGACTGCAATCTGGTCCAATCCAAAATTAAAACCCTCATCGGATATACCTGTTTTAAAATGGCTTTCAATTGATATCGAAACCGAACCAATTAAACAATCAGGTAGTGCTGGTCTATTATATTCTATTGCTGTCCACGGAATTTTTGGTACAGAGAGTGTAAAGAAGGTCTTTGTTTTAAAACAGAAAGAAGACCTAATAAAACAGGAACCTGTTCCTGATATCCGGGATGCAGTTATAGAGTATTGTTTTAGTGAAAAAAAACTGATACTAAAATTTCTTAACTTTGTAAAAATCTATGACCCTGATCTAATAATTGGATGGCATGTAATTGGATTTGATCTCAAATTTCTAGTTGATAAATGCAGAACTTTGAATCTATCGTTTCCACTGGGACGAAGTTCAAAAAATATTTCCATTACCGAGGGAAGGCAGGGTTTATATTCTGCAGGCATTGACGGAAGACTTGTAATAGACGGTCCCCAAACAATGCGTTCTGCATTTTTTAAATTTGATAATTATAAACTTGAAACCGTTGCTCAGGAGATTCTGGGAAGAGGAAAAGACATTACACCTGAAACGGATAAACTCATCGAGATTATTCGAAGATTCAAAACTGATAAACCAGCTTTGGCAAAATATAATCTGGAAGACTGCATACTGGTCACAGAAATTTATCAAAAAACAGGAGTAATTGAACAGCTAAAAACAAGAAGCCATATAACAGGTCTGCCAATGGACAGGGTAAATATGTCAGTTGCAGCATTTGATCACTTAATGCTTCCTGCAATTCACAGAAAAGGCAGAGTTGCATATGATACCGATGATGTTATACCAGGGCAGCATGCTGCCGGCGGGCATGTATTTACTTCTAAACCAGGATTATATCATCATGTTATAGTTCTGGATTTCAAAAGCCTGTATCCGACGATAATAAGAACTTTTTTTATTGATCCCATTTCTCTTCATGAAGCCATCCGTTTAAAAAATTCTGATATTTCACATAAGGATCTTGTCAAAACTCCCTCTGGCCATATTTTTTCACGATCAATACATATTCTCCCGGATTTTCTTAAAAAAATGATGACAAAAAGGGAAATTGCAAAAGAGAGTCATAATTCGAATCTTTCCCAGGCAATTAAAATTTTAATGAACAGTTTTTATGGCGTTATGGGAACCACAGGATGCCGGTTTTATCATCCTGATCTCCCTTCTGCCATTACAGGAACGGGACAGTGGATCTTAAAAAATACAGCCACTTTTTTAAGAACAAAAAACTACACAGTTATTTACGGAGATACAGATTCTGTCTTTGTCTGCCTGAAGGAAGAAGAATACCTTAACCCCGACAGTGCAGGTGATTATCTACAAAAATTAGTAAACAAACATTTTAAATTACTACTTATGAATGAATATAATGTCGAATCAAAGCTTGAAATAGAATTTGAAAAACACTATCCAAAATTTTTTCTTCCGGCGATGAGAGCCACAAGAGAGGGAGCCAGGAAGAGGTATGCAGGATACCTCGAAAACGGCAATATTGAGTTCAAGGGTCTGGAAGTT